>JAFGRZ010000034.1 GCA_016934895.1 Candidatus Aminicenantota bacterium | reverse complement strand
GAATGCCATATCGAATCGGATTGGTTGCTGATTTACAAGATGGAAGAAAAGCGGATCATTTTTGAGCGGATGGGCACCCATTCGGATCTTTACAAAATTGGATGAGTCATCTATCCTTTTTCTTTTACATAATCAGCTAGGAGATACACTATGGATTCCCTCGAAAACAAGGTTGTTCTTATTACCGGCGCGAGCTCGGGGATCGGGAGGTCGTGCGCTCGGGCGTCCGCCCGGGAGGGCGCGAGGCTGATGCTTGCCGGCCGCCGCCTCCAAAGACTCGAAGATCTGGCGGCCGAGCTCAACTTGAAGCTGGGAGAGGACGTGTTTTTTCTCGACTTCGATGTCCGGGATCAGACGGCCGTGGAGCGCGCTGTGAATGGCCTCCCTGAAAAATGGAAGGGCGTCGATGTCCTGGTCAACAATGCCGGCCTCGCCCGGGGGCTGGACAAGCTTCACGAGGGCAAACTCGAAGACTGGGAAGAGATGATCGACACCAATATCAAAGGCCTGCTCTATGTCAGCCGCGCCGTCATCCCGGGGATGGTCGAGCGCGGGAGCGGTCATATCATCAATATCGGGTCGATCGCCGGCCACGAAGTCTATCCAGGCGGGAACGTCTACTGCGCAACGAAATTCGCCGTCGACGCCCTGTCGAAAGGGATGCGCCTCGACCTCTCGGGGACGGGGCTGCGGGTGAGCCAGGTGTCTCCGGGCATGGTCGAGACCGAATTCAGCCGAGTCCGCTTCCGGGGGGACAGCGAGAGGGCCGAAAAAGTCTATCAGGGTTTAACTCCGTTATCCCCTGACGATATCGCCGACGCCGTTGTCTATTGCGCCACCCGGCCGCCGCATGTCAACGTCAGTGAGTTGATCGTCATGCCGACCGCCCAGGCCTCGGCAACCCTGGCGCACCGGAAGTGACGAATGACAGATTGCCGGTGAGGGCCATTTCCGGCTGGGAAACGATTAAGTTCCACTTCTCCAACACCATCGCGCCGGTCGTCGTATCCGGGGTGCTCAAGGTCATGGAGATCCTGAGCGCCGGCACCGAGAGGCCAGACAAGCTCGAGAGAAACGCCTCCTACCGGGGCAAAGGGCTGACCGAGGCGGGTTTTGTGCTCAAAAAGGGCGACACGCCCATCATCTCTGTGATGCTGGTCAACGCCAAGCTGTCGCAGGATTTCTCGAAGGCGCTCTATGACGGAGGAAAATCCGCCGCCGCCCGGCAGGAGTCCTCCGGAGACAATCGGACCGACCCGGCCGATTGACATCCTCCTGTGAAGCGTTATATTTGTAGGGGTGAGAAGGGACGATGAATTGCCCCAACTGCAACGCCGAGAATCCTCCTGATAGCCGCTTCTGCCACCGTTGCGCGACTCCGCTCCAGCCCATTGAAGGCGCCGCTGTCGATAAGACCCTCACTTATGAGAGACCCCCGTTTGCCCCGGCCCGGGGGACTCTGTTCGCCGGGCGTTATGAGATCATCGAAGAACTGGGCCGGGGAGGGATGGGCCGTGTATACAAAGTGTACGACCAGAAGCTCGAGGAGGTGATTGCCCTCAAGCTCATCCACCCTGAGATCAGCGTCAATGTCCAGGCCATCGAGCGTTTCCGGAATGAACTGCGTTTCGCGCGCAAGATCGGCCACCGCCATGTCGGCCGGATGTTCGATCTGGGCGAGCAGGACGGCCAGTTCTATATCACGATGGAATATGTCGAGGGCGAAAATCTCAAGAGCTTCATCCGGAGGTCCGGCCATCTGACGCCGAAAAAGGCGATCAGCTTGGCCAAACAGGTTTGTGAGGGGCTGACGGAGGCGCACCGGATGGGGGTCATCCATCGCGACCTCAAACCGCAGAACATCATGATCGACCGGGAAGGAAGCGCCCGGATCATGGATTTCGGAATCGCCCGTTTCACGGCAACGGAGGGCCTGACCGGATCAGGTGTCATGATCGGCACGCCCGAATACATGTCGCCGGAGCAGGTGGAAACGGGCGACGTCGATAAACGGACGGATATCTATGCACTGGGCATCGTCCTCTACGAAATGGTCACCGGCCACGTTCCTTTTGAGGGGGAAACCCCTTTCGCCGTCATGATCAAACACAAGAACGAACGGCCTCGGAACCCCCAGGATTCCAATCCCTTGGTCTCTGCCGCCCTCACCGGTGTCATCCTCAAGTGCCTGGAAAAAGAGAAGGCGGGCCGCTACCAGAGCGCTGAGGAGCTCACCGAAGGCTTGGTCAAGGCTGAGACAGGCCTGTTCCAGACAGAAAAAGACACAATGGCGAAACTCCGCCTCTCACCAAAGCGGCGGAGCCGGCGATGGATCTGGCCGGTTGTCGGAATCGTCATCGTCGGCGGATGTCTTTTCGTTGTCTGGAATCAGGTTTTAGATTTGAGAAAAGAAATTTCCGTCGCCCCCGTCCAGGTGTCAGGCCCAGAACAACATGCTGTCCGGATAAAACCCCCTCCGCCGCCCGGGACCCCGGGCGCCGGACCGGATGAATCCACGGGCTCGAAAACAGACATGGGGAGGAGAATCCTTTCTTTTTTAAGCTCCGAAGCTTTTAAAAAGATGAGTCCGAAAGAACTCCGGGAGATCCTGGATTTCGACAAACAGATGGACAATATCAAGACGGCGATCCCTGACTCGCCGCCCATTAGTGAGACCTGGGAAAACGCTTACAGCAATATCCGCGAGGGTCAGAGGCTGCGTGACGAAGGCCGGTTTGAAGAAGCGCTAAAGCGGAGACAGGAAGGCCAGGAGCAGATGCAGTCGCTTCTGACCATGGTCGCGGAAAGAGATAAAGCGCTGACTGGAAAAGCCCATCTCGCCGAGACCAGGACCCAGGTTCGAGCGATGGGCGCGGGCAGAGAGAACGTGCTCTACCGAGTGGCCGAACGGAGCGAACGGGAAGCGGAAGAAGCCATGAACAAGGGCGATTTCCCCGGCAGCCGGGCCCTGTTTTCCGTGCTCGAACAGGTGCTTCGGCTCAGTCCCCAATGTCACGATCCGGCGGAATGCCTGAAAATCCTGGCCAATATGACACAGGGAATGAAGAAGACGGCGGAAATATCCTCATCTTCGCAGCCGGACCCCTGGCTTTTCAACTTGGCCAAAGCCAGCGAGGAGGAGGCCCGGCAGTCCATTACCCAAAAAGATTATGATCGGGCGGCCGAGGCGTACGTCCGGGCCGCTTTCCTCTACCAGAAGATTATCGACCAAGGAATATAGAAAGCCTGTCCCATCGCCTATGCCTGAGATCCGGCCGCGAAAAAAATTGTGGAATCCCCGGGAATGTCCGACCGGCTGAAAGAGTTGTTCGCCGAAGTGGCTCCGACCTACGAACGGGTTAACCATATCCTGACGTTCGGGCTCGATCGTCTCTGGCGGCGCCCCGCCGCACGTTGGGGGGCCCGGTCGGGAGGCCGTCTTTGGCTGGACGTCTGCAGCGGGTCGGGGGACATGGCCAGGGCCTTGCTTCGCCGCGCTTCCGGAGAAACACGCGTCGTCGCCGTCGATTTCTGCCTCCCCATGTTGAAGCAAGCTGTCGGGTCGGGACAGGCGCTCCGACCATTGGCCGTCGGAGGGAACGTCCGCGGCCTGCCTTTCCCGGAGGCGACTTTCGACCTGGTGACGATCTCGTTCGCCACCCGAAATATAAACCTTTCCCGGAGCGTATTGGAGGATACGTTCAGAGAATTCCGTCGCGTTCTGAAGCCCGGGGGCGTGTTCATCAATGTGGAGACGAGCCAGCCGCGTTCGAGACTCGTGCGCTCCCTCTTCCATGTATACGTCAAAGCCGCGGTCAAGCCGATCGGTTCCCGGATATCGGGCTCTCAGCCCGGCTACGCTTATCTGGCTTCCACGATTCCCAGGTTTTATCGGCCCGAGGAACTGGCCCGCATTCTCGAGGGAGCCGGCTTTTCAGGAATAAGCTGGAGGCCGCTTTTCTGGGGAGCCGCTGCGATTCATCGGGGGATCAAACCGTAGAGTCGCGCTCAGCCTGTCTGATTCGTCCAGATCCGTCGGCCTTGACAGCCTCCCTGGAATGACGATATGTAAAATGCCGGAGTCCGGTCCAGGTAAGGAGGAATAATTGGCCAATCCAAAACCGAAAGCGCTTCATTTGAATCTCATCGTCCTCGTTGGAATGACTTTGGTGATGCCTTCTTGGGCCGGCGTCCGGCTCCCGGCCGTCATCGGGGATCACATGGTGCTGCAGCAGGGCAAGCCCACTCCGGTCTGGGGATGGGCTGAACCGGGGGAGAAGGTCACGGTCCGTCTGTCCGGTCAGGAAATGAAAATCCAGGCTGGCGACGATGGTTGTTGGCGCGTGGTCTTCCCGCCTTTTAAAGCCGGGGGAGAAAATCTGGAGATGCTCGTTAAGGGCGAAAAGGGTCCTGAGATCTCCGTCCGGGACATCCTCGTCGGTGAAGTCTGGATCTGCTCCGGGCAATCCAACATGGAGTGGCCGTTATCACTGGCCTCCGGGTCGATTCCGGAAGTCTTGCGTGCCGACCACCCGGATATCCGGCTTTTTCTTGTTCCCAGAAAAACCGCCGACCGTCCTCAGATGGATGTAGAGGCGAAATGGACGCCCTGCACGCCCGCGGCGGCCGCTCCTTTTTCGGCCGTCGCCTATTATTTCGGCCTCGAGCTCCATCAAGAATTGGGTGTCCCCATCGGGCTGATCGAGGCGGCCTGGGGAGGGACGGCCATCGAGCCGTGGACCCCTCCGGCCGGATTTTCTGCTGTTCCCGGGACCGCGGCCATAATGGATGAGCTCGCATGCCGAATGGAGGGCTATAAAAGCCGGCTGGCGGAGGTCCTCCCATCCTGGGATACATGGGTCCGGGAAAGCCGGAAAGCGCTCTCCGGAAATGCGAAGCTGCCGGAAAGGCCGGCGTTTCCGTCGCATCCGCTGGACGATCCACAGGCCCCGACGACGCTCTATAACGGAATGGTCCATCCTCTCATCGATTTCCCTATCCGCGGGGCGGTTTGGTACCAGGGAGAAAGCAACCGGAACGACGGCCTGGCTTACGAACACAAGATGGAGGCTTTGATCCGGGGTTGGCGGGAAGTTTGGAATATCGGGGACTTTGCCTTTTACTATGTTCAGCTGGCGCCGTACCACTATGCCTATAACAGGGAAGATCCGGGGGGAGACATTCCTGATTTCCTCCGTCTGCCCCTGATCTGGGAAGCCCAGACTCGGATTCTTCGACTGCCCGCGACGGGGATGGCCGTGACGACCGACATCACCGATCTCAACGACATCCATCCCCGGAACAAGAAAGACGTTGGTCACCGCCTGGCCCTCTGGGCTAGGGCGGGGATCTACGGGGAGACAGATCTTTGTCCATCCGGACCGCTCTATAATTCGATGTCCGTTGAGGGCGAGCGGATCAGGATCGCCTTCGACCATGTGGGCGGCGGCCTGATCTCCAACGACGGTCTGCCCCTGAAGTGGTTCGAGATCGCCGGAGCGGACCGCATCTTCTATAAGGCCGCGGCGGAGATAGACGGTGATACGGTGATGGTCGGCAGCCCGCGCGTTGCCGCTCCGAAGGAAGTCCGGTTCGGCTGGCATCAGTCGGCCGTTCCCAACTTGGCGAATAGAGCCGGGCTGCCCGCTTCTCCCTTCCGGACGGACGACTGGTAGTTCCGATCTTCGTCAAATGATTTCCATCTTGCCCCCGGTGAGGCAGGCTTTGAGGGGCCTATGATCCGTCGGCGATATGAAGCTCGTCTTTGACCTGTTTGAAGGTCTCCAGGATCTTTTCCAGATGGGCGTCTGTATGGGTGGCCATGTAGCTCGTCCTGAGCAGGGCGGAATTGGCCGGGACCGCCGGCGGAAGAGCGACGTTCGTGTAGATCCCGGCATCGAAGAGGATTTTCCAAGCCCGGATGGTGTTGAACTGGTCGCCGATAACGATGGGTATGATCGGCGTCTGGGTGGGCCCGATGTTATATCCCATCGCTTGGAGCTCCGCCCTCATCGTCTCCCCGATCTTGGACAGGCGCTCGACCCGCTCCGGTTCCTCTTCCAG
>JAFGRZ010000206.1 GCA_016934895.1 Candidatus Aminicenantota bacterium | reverse complement strand
TCGGCGCGGAGAACGTCAACGAGCGGCTGAAGCGGTACGGGATAGAAGGGATCACCGTGAACAGGTCGTGCCAGGAGTTGATCATGGACCGGATCGGGATGGACTATGAGAAGTTTAAGGGGATGACCCTCGACGAAGTCGTCGCCGCCTACCGGGGCATCCCGGACCGGAGCGCCGAGGAGGATCGGCAGTCGATTCTGGAATTCAGCGGAGAGATGAAGGACCAAAGCACCCCCGCCGCCATGAACGCCCTTCTGGCCAAGATTTGGAAAAAGGAGATCCTCGACCCGGAGAGCTGCGATTTCATCATTTCCGTCATGCTGAGGTGCCAGACTGGACAAGGGAGAATCAAGGGGGAGCTGCCCCCTGGAACGGCCGTGGCCCACAAGACGGGGACGATTGCCGGAACGGTCAACGACGCGGGGATCATCTATCTCCCGGACGGACAGGGACACGTCGCCCTGACCGTTTTGACCAAGAATTTCAGTGATGATACGGAAGACGTGGAGAGGATCATCGCCGAGATCGCCCGCGCCGTCTATGATTATTTCTATTATGCCGATTGACCGGGCGCATGGAGCGGCCGGGATGAAGAGGCTCAGGAGGAGAAAATGAATCGTCTGCTGAAGAGGGCGAGCCGAATTTTATTTGTCTTTCTTCTTGTCTTTTCTTGGGGATCGATATCGAGGGCAGCCGATGGGCTTAAGACTCCGGCCGAGGCGGCCGGTTATGCACGGTATAGCCAGCACGAAGACATCGCCCGGTTTCTCAGCGCGCTGGATCACGCCTCTTCGGAGATGCGCGTCCGGATCATAGGGCAAACCCGGGAAGTCAGGGGATTCCCGGCCAAAGACCTGTTTCTGGCGATCGTCAACGAGGAGGGAGCCGAATCACCGGGAAAAATCAACCGGGCCAGGCCGACCATCCTGATCATCGCCTCGCAGCACGGCAACGAGCAGTCGGCCAAGGAGGCCGCCCTCCGGTTTCTCAGGGACCTGGCCGCCGGTGAACTCAAGGGATTGCTCAAGACGGCCAACTTCCTGATCATCCCCCAGGCCAATCCCTATGGCAACCAGTTTGACCGGAGGCAAAACGAAGACAACCTGGACCTCAACCGCGACCATGTCAAGCTCGAGTCGGCGGAGACCAGGGCGATTCACCGGGTGTTCCGGGAATGGATGCCCGAAGTCAGCATCGACCTTCATGAGAAGGGCGACGACTATTACCGCGTTTCCATCGGTTGCGTTTCCAATGCCAATATCGGGGTCCGTCTCCAGGAGTTTTCGCGGACGACGATCCTGGCCGAGGTCAGGAAGAGCCTGGAGAAAAAGAAAGTCACTTTTTTTGAGTATTTGGTCACCCAGGAAATGGGGCTCGATTCCTCGGCCGGGATTCGTTACCGGCCGGATGAACTGGCCGGCCGGGAGAGGATGATGCGCTACAGCACGACCGACCTCAACGACGGCCGCAACAGCCTGGGAATATACGAGACGCTCTCCTTCATCCAGGAGGGCGCGTCCCGTCACGACATCGAAACGCTGGAACGGCGGACCCGTTGGCAGTACTGGGGACTTCGCTCGTTCGTCGAAGCTGTGGCCGGCCACGCGGAGGAAGCGGTCCGCCTTGTTGGTGAGCACCGCAGCGGCTTGTTGGGAAAGGCCAAGACCTATTCTGAAGCCGACCTCGTCCACCTGCGGATGACCTATGTCCGCGACGAAAGACAGCCGACGCTGACCATCCGGTCGTTCGAACGTCCGGCCAGCCCGGTCAGAGGTGTCCTCAAAGTGGACAAGAAAGCGGGCGATCCGGTGACGGCGGACGAGCTCTCGTCTTACTCCTATCCATCTGATAATAAATTAGTTAAAAATGTGGTCGAGAACTGGTTTCCGGGCGTGGAGCCGGTTTTAAGCGTCTCCCGGCCCCTCGGCTATATCATCCCGGCGAAACACCAGGATGTCGTCGAGAACCTTCTCGACCACGGCCTTGAGGTCGGACTCTTGGTAAAAGACAAGATTCTTGAAGCTGAGGCTTTCGCTGCCATGGAAGTAATGCCCGCCGAATATGATTATCTGCCGCCCGAGAGGATCGAGGGAGAGAAGAGAAGCCTTGAATATCTCGCCAAGAAGGGGGACTATTTCGTCAGTTGCGCTCAGCCGGGAGCGAACCTGATCCCCTGCCTGCTCGAACCTCAGTCACAGTACGGGCTCATCCGCTACCGGGCGTTCGGACTGGTCCCCGAGCCGGGCGATGTATTCGCCTTCTTCCGGGTGGTGAAGCCGGCGGACCTCCCGGTCGTTCCCTATCGCGATTGGCAATAACCGGGAAGATGCCCCTGCAAGTCGGGGGGGCTATTTGGCGGTGAGCTCGAGGTAGATCACCTCGACCAGGTTCATGAAGCGGGTGCGGCCCGGGGGGGCAGGGGGGGTCTCCTTGAGACCGAAGCTCTCCAGAATTTCGGCCAGGGATTTCCCTTCGCCGACCATCGCCTTGACCTTATCCTGCTTCTCCTGGAGCGCCCGGAGCATCCCCTCGACATCGGCGCGCGTTGCGGCTTCGGCGTGACCGCTGAGAAAGGTCTCGGCATCGAGCGCCAGAGCGGACTGGAGCACATTGACCAGCCCGAACGAGTTTCCGTTTTTGTGGCGATGGACGAGGGGGTCGCGGCCGGCGAAGTAGAGGTCACCGAGGAAGGCCACTTTCGCATCGGGGACATAGACGACGATGTCGCCGCTGGTATGAGCGGGTCCGAAGTAGAGGAGTCGGACTTTCCGGTCGCCCGGATCATATTCAATACTTTTCGTGTCGAACGTCTTGATCCGCGGAAGATAGGCGCGCTGCGCTTCGTCCTTGAAGGCCTCGTCCATGTCCCTCTTGGTTTCCGCGTGGGCGATGATCTTGATGTCCGACGGGAAGGCGGTGATGCCGTTGACGTGGTCACCGTCGCTGTGGGTCAAAACGAGAACCGTGATCGGGACATCGGATATCTTCTTTATCCCGGTGAGCATCTGCTGGGCCGATTCCTCGCTCATCTTGGCGTCGATGACCATGATCTCTTCCCGGCCGATGATGACGCCGGCGTTGGCGCCGCTTCCGCCCTTGACCTGATAGACGCCCTCGGCAATTTTTTCGAGCGTCAGGGGCGCCGGCTCATGCCGGTACTGGGCCGGCTGGGCCTGTCGCTGTTGCTGCTGTTGAGCCACGGCGCCGGTCCCGAATGCCAGTGTCAGGAAGACAATCATCGCCACTCTCAAAACCTTGATCCCTTTCATTTCATCTCCTTTGATCGGTCTTTTTTCCGGTTCCCTCTCAAATGGGAAGCTATCCTGTCAAGAGAATTTTCACCCTCTCCCGCGCCCTCTCCCATCAGAGACTGTGTCGGAATGTCATCGCGAAAGAGCGCAGCGATTGAAGCCATCTCATAATACATTGAAAAGAAAGGAGATTGCTTCGCTCCCAAGGGTCGCTCGCAATGACAAATGGCCTTTGTGACACAGTCTCTCAAGGGAGAGGGATTTTTTTCCCTTCTGTTCCCTCCCGTTCCAAAAAATCCCCCGGCATTTTCCGGGAATACCATCACTCATATCCTGAAATGGACCCTCAATTTGTCGCCGAGCGCCCAGTTGATCCCCACCCTAACCATTGTCGATAAAGGCAAGGGAGTGGTGGCGACTTCGACCTTTCCCGCTTTGACGGCGGCGATGATCGAGGGAATGTTTTTCTCGGCTTCGACCAGCGAGTACGTATAGCCGACCTGCCAGATGTTATGGCAGTCCGAGGACCCGACGAGAGGCTTGCGGTTTTGCCGCGCGACCTTGACCGCCTTCCCGTTCGGATTGATGAAATGATTATAGAAAAAGGAATGTTCAATGGCGTCGAAGGCGCCGATGTGCTCTTTCAATTTCGCGCGCAGACATTTGCGCCCAGGGTAATAGGGGTGGGGAGCGATGACCAGGCTTCGGGAGTTGTCGCGCGTTGCCAAATCGGCGAGCGAGCGCATATTCAAGTCCTTCTCCAAATCTGGATTGACGATGACCACGTGGCTATTGGAAAGGGTCAACTCGATCCCGGGGATGAGCAGAAGGTCGCGTTCGGACGCGTATTTCTCCAAATCGGGATTGAATGAGACGACGTGGTGGTTGGTGACGGCCAGGGCGTCGAATCCCAGAGACGCGGCCCGGTCAATGAGATCCTCTGCGCTGAAGTCGATGTAATCCTGGGGATCGTCGCTCGTATGCGTATGGAAATCGACCTTGAGCCTCGCCGGCATAGCTCTAGATTAGCCCCCCGCGCCTTGCCTGTCAAACCGGGCTTCTAATCCCCCTCTCCCGCACCCTCTCCCATCAGAGACTGTGTCACAATGTCATTGCGAGAGAGCGGAGCGATCGAAGCAATCTCATAATGCATTGAAAAGAAAGGAGATTGCTTCGCTCCCAAAGGTCGCTCGCAATGACGAGAGACGACCCCCTTCCTTTCATTCAATAACCTCCGCCCCTGGTGGGAGAGGAGGTCTGGTGGAGGGGGAAGAATTTATGATTTTTTGATGGCTTCCTTGACCTTGAGACCGATATCCGCCGGGCTCTTGGCCACGAACACTCCGGCCGCCTCGAGCGCCTCCATCTTTTCCTTGGCCGTTCCTTTCCCGCCGGCGATGATGGCACCCGCATGGCCCATCCGGCGTCCCGGCGGAGCGGTCTGGCCGGCAACAAAGCTCACCACCGGCTTGTTGAACTCCCGTTTGATGTATTCGGCCGCCTCTTCCTCGGTCGTGCCGCCGATCTCGCCGATCAGGATGACCGCCTCGGTCTCCCTGTCCTCCTTGAAGAGCTTCAGGAGGTCGATGTATTTCATCCCGACGATGGGATCGCCGCCGATCCCGACGGCTGTGGACTGCCCCAGCCCGGCGTTCCCGACCTGTTGGACGGCCTCGTAGGTGAGCGTTCCGGATCGACTGATGATCCCGACCGTGCCCTCCGTGTGAATGTGGCCGGGCATGATCCCGATCTTGCATTTCCCGGGCGAGATGATCCCCGGTGTATTGGGCCCGATGAGCGCTACCGGCTTTTCCTTGAGATAGGCCTTGGCCTTGATCATGTCGAAAGTCGGGATCCCCTCGGTGATACAGACGATGACGCCGACTCCCGCGTCGGCGGCTTCCATGATGGCGTCCGCCGCGGCGAACGGCGGGACAAAGATGGCCGCCGCGTTGGCGCCCTCCTTTGCGACCGCCTCGGCCACCGTGTTGAATACAGGCACCTCGAGGTGCTTGGTCCCGCCTTTCCCAGGGGTCATCCCCGCGACCACCTTGGTGCCGTATTCGATCATCTTCCGGGCATGGAAGGTTCCCTCGCTGCCCGTGAGACCCTGGACAACGACCCGAGTGTTCTTATCGATCAATATGCTCATGGTCTTCTCCTCGTCTCTTCCGTCACTTGGCCAGGGCGACGACTTTTTCCGCCGCCTCTTTCATCCCCGCCGCCGCCGTAAAAGCCAGGCCCGAATCCTTGAGGATCTGTTTGCCCGGCTCGACATTGGTCCCTTCGAGCCGGACGACGATCGGGATCTTGGTCCCGAGCGCCTTGGCCGCCTTGACGATGCCGCTGGCGATCATGTCGCAGCGGACGATCCCGCCGAAGATATTGATCAAGGCCGCCTTGACGTCCTTGTCGGAGACCAGGATTTTGAAGGCGTTGGTGACCGCCTCCTCGGTGACGCCGCCGCCGACATCCAGGAAATTGGCCGGCATACCGCCCGAGTACTTGATGATGTCCATCGTGGCCATGGCCAGCCCCGCACCGTTGACCATGCAGCCGACGTTGCCGTCGAGCTTGATGTAATTGAGGTTGTATTTGGAGGCCTCGACCTCCAGCGGCTCTTCCTCGTCGAGGTCGCGGAGCGCCTGGATATCCGGGTGCCGCGGCACGGCGTTGTCGTCGAAGTTCATCTTGGCGTCGAGCGCCAGGACGTTCCCCTGGGTGGTGATGATCAACGGATTGATCTCGGCGAGCGAGGCGTCGCTCGTCTGGAACGCCCGGTAAAGGCTGATCAGGAACTTGACGGCCTGCTTGAACGTCTCGCCGCTGAGGCCGAGCTTGAAGGCAAGCTTTCTGGCCTGAAATCCGGCCAGGCCGACCGCCGGGTCGATCCATTCCTTGAAGATGAGCTCAGGATGCTCGGCGGCAACTTTTTCGATCTCGACGCCGCCCTCGGTCGAAGCCATCACCACCGGGCACTCCTTGGCCCGGTCGATGACGATCCCGAGGTAGAGCTCTTTGGCGACCCCCAGGGCCTCCTCGACGAGCAGCCTCTTGACCTTCTTTCCCTCGGGCCCGGTCTGGTGGGTGACAAGCGTCATCCCGATCATCTTGTCGGCCAGGGACTGGGCTTCGTCCGGAGACTTGGCGACCTTGATGCCGCCCCCCTTGCCGCGCCCGCCGGCATGGATCTGCGCCTTGAGGACGACCGGTCCGCCGAGCTTCTCGGCGATCTCGCGGGCTTTCGCGGCTGTCTCCGCCACCTCGCCGCGGGGGATAGCGACGCCGAACTTGCTCAGGATCTCCTTCGCCTGGAATTCATGGATTTTCATGGATACATGCCTCCGTTCTCATATCATTAAAGATCTCGGACGATCGATATCAACAGACGGCCGGTTTTCCTTTAGTCAGCCAAGGAGGTATCGGCCGGCCCCTGCCTTCCTCCCCCCTGCGTGGGGGAGGATAGAGGAGAGGGGGAGCGTTTTTCAAGGCCACCCTCACCCCTCCGTCTTCCGTCGAGGAGGAGGGGAGTTTTTCCGGGCTTGCTCTCTTTGTTATTCGATCCGGTACTTCTTCTTGCCTTCCTCGTAAAGGTCGCCGCCGTACATATCGTTGATGACGATCAAGGGCAGGTCCTTGACCTTGAGCCGCCTGATGGCTTCCGGCCCCAGCTCGGGATAGGCCACGACCTCCGACTCCAGGACGCTCTTGGAGATGAGCGCTCCCGTCCCGCCCGAGGCCCCCAGGTAGACGGCCTTGTGCTTCTTCATCGCTTCCTTGACCTCTTTAGACCGTTGGCCCTTGCCGATCGATCCCTTGAGGCCGAGGGCATGGAGCGTCGGGGCATAGGAATCCATCCGGTAACTCGTGGTCGGTCCGGCCGAGCCGATGGGCTTTCCCGGCCGCGCGGGAGTGGGACCGACATAGTAGATCAACTGACCCTTGATGTCGATCGGCAGGTCTTTACCTTCCTTGATCAGGTCAATGAGCTTCTTGTGGGCGGCGTCCCGGCCCGTCAGGACATATCCGCTGAGGAAAACCTTGTCGCCGGAGCGGAGCTTGGCGATGACCTCGTCGGAGAGGGGTGTCTCGATCCGATGCTCGGCCATGGATTACAGCTTGGTTTCGGCGACGGTCGCCTTGACGACACCGGCCGTTTTCTGGAGCATGGCATTCTCTTCGTCGGTCAGCTTGATCTCGAAGATCCTCTCGACACCCTTGGCGCCGATCATGACGGGGACACCGATGAACAGGCCGTTGATCCCGTATTCGCCCTCGCAGAAAGCCGCGCCCGGCAGCACACGCTTCTTGTCCTTGAGGAAGGATTCGGCCATGATGATGGCGCTCCAGGCCGGGCTGAAAAAGGCCGAGCCCTTGCCGAAGTATTTCACGATCTCTGTGCCGGCTTCGCGGGTTCGATGCACGAGCTTGTCGATTTGTTCTTGGGTGGCGATGTCGGTTAGAGGCACGCCGCCGACCGTGGTCAAGCGGGGGAGAGGGACCATGTCGGGGCCATGTCCGCCGAGGACAGTGCCGGCTACGTCGGATACCGAGACGCCCAGTTCCATGGCGATAAAGGAGCGCCAGCGGGCGGTGTCCAGGGTGCCGGCCATGCCCACGACCTGATTCTTGGGGAAACCCGTCAACTTGTAGAAAGCGTAGACCACAGCGTCGAGCGGGTTGGTGAGGACAACACAGAAAGCCTTGGGCGCATACTGCTTGATGCCTTCAGCGACGGTTTTGATGATGGCGATGTTGGTGGAGAGCAGGTCTTCGCGGGTCATTCCGGCGACCCGGGGTTTGCCGGCGGTGATGATGACCACGTCGGCGCCTTCGATGTCCTTGTAATCGCCCGTGCCGGCGATGTCGGCGTCATAATTGCCGTGCGGCGCCATCTCCATCAGGTCGAGGGCCTTCCCCTTGACCGGATTCACATAATCGGGCACGTCCAGGATGACGATGTCACCCAGCTCTTTCATGGCGGCCAGCATGGCCAGGTTCTGGCCGATCTGTCCGCCGCCGATAAGAGCGATCTTCTTTCTCTGATAACCCATATGGACCTCCTCGTTATTCTTATTTAAAATTGCCCGGAAGCGCCTCCGGGGGGTCCCGGGCGCTCCCGCAATTTTATGCGCATTCCGCTCTCTTCGCCAAGGCCGATCGGCCTTGATTTTATATCGAATTTCCGAAGGAGAGTCAAGGCGACGGCGAAAGGTTCGCCTTCCGGCCCGCTATCCCTTGACGTACCCTTCCCAGCGGCTCTTCAGGTTCGGGTCCTGAATGGTCTCCATCAAGTAATGGGTGAAGGCTTCGCCGGTCGAGCCGGTCGGACGGCCGGTGACAACGAGTTTTTTCTCGTACTGGCCGCAGATGTCGAGCGCCATCTCCAGGGTCTTGCCCTTTTCGGCGAACCCGATGTGGCCCATGAGCATCGAAGCGGCCCGGATCATGCTGGCCGGGTCGGCATACTGGGCGCGGCCTTCCTTGACCATCCGGGGGGCCGAGCCGTGGATGGCCTCGAACATGGCGTACTGCTTGCCGATGTTGGCCGAGCCCGCCGTGCCGACGCCGCCCTGGAACTCGGCGGCCTCGTCGGTCAGGATGTCGCCGTAGAGATTGGGGAGCACCATGACCTGGAACTCTCGGCGGCGCTTCTCGTCGACCAGCTTGGCCGTCATGATGTCGATGTACCAGTCATCGACCTCGATCCCCGGATATTCCTTGGCGATCCGGTAGAAGTTCTCCAGGAAGCGGCCGTCGGTCGTCTTGATGACATTAGCCTTGGTAATGCAGGTGACCCGGGCGCGGCCGTTCTTTTTGGCGTGTTCGAAGGCCAGCCGGCAAATCCGGTCGGCTCCCGGCGCGCTGATCAGCCGGAAATCGATGGCGATGTCCTTGTCCACCTCGATCCCGTAGGGGCCGAGGGCGTACATGTCTTCGGTGTTCTCCCGGAAAAAGATCCAATCGATGCCCTGCTTGGGGATCCGGACCGGCCGGACGTTGGCGAAGAGGTCGAGCTCTTTCCGCATGGCCACGTTGCAGCTTTCGATGTTCGGCCAGGGGTCGCCCTTGCGGGGGGTGGTCGTCGGGCCCTTGAGGGTGACGTGGTATTTCTTGATCTCGACCAGGACGTCGTCGGGGATGGGCTTGTTGCAGGCGGCCCGGTTCTCGATGGTGAGACCCTTGATGTCGGCGATCGTGACCATGCCGCTCTTGACCTCATCCTGGAGCATGAAGTGGAGGACACGGCTGGCGTCCTTGGCGATGAAGGGGCCGATGCCGTCTCCGCCGAGGATGCCCACGCGGATCGGCGAGACCTTGCTGTAATCGATCCAGTCGGGCGCGGACCTCAGGCGTTCCATGCGCTCCATCTGGGCTTCCAGGATTTTTCCGAAATGCTCTTTGGCTCTTTCGATGGCGGCCTTATCCATATGATTCCTCCCTCGAATTGGATTTGAACAAGAGAAAGAGAAGAGAAATTCTATAATGGATGCGCGCGAAAATCAACAAAAAAGGCGAACAAATCCTTTTCGCCAGCCATTCTCAGTAGTGATAGCGGGCCTGGAGGAAGTCGATCCGGTCGTCCCTCACCATGTAGACAATGCGATGCTCGAGACTGAGCCGCCGCGACCAGAGGTTCGCGCCCAGATACTTGAGAGGCTCCGGCTTCCCAAGGCCCGAGAAGGGGTCGCGGAGGACGTCCATAACGATGTCGATTACCCGCGTTGCCGTTTTTCTGTCATTCTTGATCCAGTAGCGCAGGTCCTGGAGGAAGTGCGGGTCGAAATAGACGTCACGCCTTTTTTCGCCCACCGCTCGCCTCGTCCCGGAACTTCTCGATGTCTTCGATGGTGATGGGGATAGTGCCTTCCTTGGCGAGCGCCCTTTCGAGGGCCGAAAGGAGGCGTTTGGCGTTCCGCGGGGAACGAAGGAGGTGGGCCGTCTCCATGAGACTCGACGCGTTCTTCTCCGACATCATGACGACGCTCTCGCCGCGGCGCCGCTTGATGACGACCGTATCCTGGTTTTTGGTGACCTCATCGAGGAGCTTGGCGAGGTTTTGGCGCGCCCTGGAATAGGTCGTGTGAATGGCCAATGGCTTTTTCCTAAATTGTACGGATATATTGTACATATTTGAGCCTCCTCCTGTCAACAGCAAAGACGCCGCTCCGGGCGGCGGATTCTCAATTTAGGAGGGGATTTTTGTTGTCGGCTCAGAGGAGCCCTTCGTTCAGGGCGGCCTCTTTAAGCCGCGCATCGGACGAGGAGAAGTGGACACGATGGGGGAGGGCTTTCTTGAGCTCGAGAGCGGAGGCCAGATGAAGCGCGTCGAACCCGCGGAGGCCGCATTTCTCGACCAGGTCGCCGGAGGACTTGGCGAGAGAATCGGTCAGCCTGATGATGAAGAACTTATCCCAATCGTTGTCCAGGTCCTTTTTTATCCGCAGGTAGTCCTCTTCGACGATGCCCTTTTCGCGGAATTTCCGGGCAAAAGCGGCCCTCGCTTCAGGGTAAGCGACGATCGATGTCGCGACCACCTCGGCTTCGGCGATGAGTTGGGCGATCTCTTCCGAATCGGACTCCCGGACATAGAGTTTGACGAGGTTGCTGGTCTCGAGGTAGAGGATCATCGTCTCTCCTCGATCACGATTTCCGAGACCGGCTTTCCTTCCGCTGTGGCCGGATTGGCTGAGCCCGAGGGTTTGCCGCCCTTCCAGGCCGCCTTGTCTTCCCGGACCATGCGAAGGAGTTCATCGTGGCTGGGGCTCTTTTCGGCGGGAAGAATGTAAGCGATGATCTTGCCTC
>JAFGRZ010000205.1 GCA_016934895.1 Candidatus Aminicenantota bacterium | reverse complement strand
GCCCGATTCTCCTGGCCGCGCTTCGACCCGGAATTGGCCCAAAAGGAAAAGGTCACCATCATCGTCCAGGTCAACGGCAAGCTCAGGGACAAATTCGAGGCCGAGCCCGGCATCGGCGAGAACGAGATGAAAGAACAGGCCCTGGCCCTCGGCCGCATCCAGGCCGCCGTGGCCGGGAGGGCCGTCCGGAAGGTCATCTGCGTCGGGAACAAGCTGGTCAACATCGTCATCTGAGAAAAAATGAGAGCCAAGAAGATAATCGGCTTGGCGGCCGCCTGCCTGTTTCTCCTTCACTGCGGCTATTACCTGCGCGGAACGGGCAGCTCGCTTCCCCGGCACATCAAGCGGATCGAAGTTCCCATGTTCAAGAACATGACCACCCGCTTCGACCTGGATGTGACATTGACCCAGAGCGTCATCGGCGAGCTCGTCAATCGGGGCAAAGTGGAGGTGACGAGCGGCTCCGACGGCGCCGACGCCCGGCTCATCGGCGAGATCAACGCTTTCAATGTCATCCCGATCGGTTTCACCGACCAAAGCACGGCCGACCGCTATACGATCACGGTCGTGGCCCGGATCGTTCTCCGCGACCTGGTTCACCAGAAGGTCCTCTTTTCCAATCCTTCCTTTGTCTATCAGGAAGAGTACGAAGTGCCGCAGGGGACCAGTTTCGAGACCTGGGAAAGCCAGGCGATCAGCCAAGTGGCGGAGAAGTTCGCCGGCAGTCTGGTCAGCACCCTGCTGGAGGGCTTTTAGATGAGGGGTATCAACCCGCTGACCGTCGAAGTCAATAAGGATCAGCCGGCGCCCTGCTATTTTTTTTATGGAGAAGAAGAATATCTGGCCGAGCTATTCCTGCGACGGCTCGAGCGGACCTTGATCACGCCGGACGCCCAGGGTTTCAACAGCGAGAGGTTCGACCTGGCCGGGATGCGTTGGGCGGATATCATCGACACGGCCAGAACCGCGCCTTTTTTTTTCTCCCCCTGGCGCATCGTCGTCGTCACATCGGTGGAAAACAGCCGGGAACGTAAGGAGACCCGGGCGCACGGGGACGGTTCCAGGAAGCTCTCTTCCATGGATGAAAAGATCCTTCGCGAATATTTCCACTCGCCGGCATCGAGGACGGTGCTGATGGTCGTCATGACCGGCCAGGTCAAGAAGACGCATCCCCTGGTCAAGCTCTTCCTTTCGCTCCCCAAATCGAAAGTCCAAAGCGGGGAACTGAAACCCTTGAAGCCGGACGCCCTGCAGGACTGGATGGCCCGGCGGCTGGCGGCCTCGGGAAAGTCGGCCACTCCCGCCGCCTTGAGCCGTCTGGAGGAGATCGTCGGCAGCAATCTCCGCCGGATCGACCAGGAACTGGAAAAAATCGCCGTCTTTACGGCCGAAAGGAAAATGATCGATCTCGACGATGTCCATGAGGTCTGTGACTGGACGAGGTCGTTCGTCGAATGGGATCTCACGGATGCGCTGAAAAAGGGGGACGCGAGGCAATCGCTGCTCACCCTGAAGCGGGCTTTTCAGGAGGGGGAAAAGCCGGAGAACGTCCTGAGGATCCTGGCTAATTTCTTCCGCGACCTTCTCCTGGCCGCCCTCTGGCTCAGGGAAGGCCGGGACCGGAAAGACATTTTCTCTGAGCTGAAACCACAGATCAAGGAGACCTTTATCAAGCTCTATGCCGACGAGTTCAGGGCTTTCTTTTCCCTTGTCGACAGCCTCTCTCTCGAGGAGTTGAACAGGGTGATCCGGGGACTTGAAAGGATCGATCTTTCGATCAAGACATCCGACGCGGACGCCCACGGTCTGATCGAAATGTTCCTTCTCGAGTACTTCGGACGGAAGAACCGGGCGGGGAAGAGACGGGATACTAGCTGGAAGGGGTCGGATTGACCCGACCCGCCTTCCGGGTGAGACGGGACTTGAGGCGGGCCCCCTTGTTCCTGTGGATGGCGCCCTTTTTGACGGATTTATCGATGAGCGAGATCGTCGGGGGGAGCTGTTCCTGGACGGTTTTCTTGTCGCCCTGTGGGATGACTTCCCGGAGTTTCTTGACCTGAGTCCGGAGAACGGACTTGTTCTTCCTGTTGATGGCGGTCCTCCGGATGCTGCGGCGGTGCTGGCGAATCGCGGAGAGGTGCTTGGCCATAATCGACTCCTTTAATGAGTCCCTATGATAGGGTATGCGGCTCTTAAAGTCAACGATAGAAAAGAGAAGTGATTGATGATCATCGTTTTACAAAGGGTGAAAGAGGCCTGGGTGGAGGCGGGAGGACGGACCGCCGGCAGGATCGGCCGGGGGATCTGTCTTCTTGTGGGCGTCGAAAAAGGCGACTCCCGTGAGGACAGCGATTCCCTGGCCAGGAAAGCGACTGAACTCCGCATTTTTCCGGACGGCGAGGGCCGGATGAACCGGTCATTGTCGGAGGTCGGTGGCGAGGTCCTGGCTGTCTCCCAATTCACCCTGGCGGGCTCGATCAAGAAAGGCCGGCGGCCGAGCTTCGACGGAGCCGAAGAGCCGGGCGCGGCGGCGGCTCTCTTCGAGGACCTGGTCGTCCGGATCAGACAGAGGGGATTTCGCGTCGAAACGGGGATTTTTCAGGCCGAGATGAACGTGCACCTCAACAATGACGGCCCCGTGACGTTCGTTCTCGAATCCAGGAAAGAGGGCGAAAAAGAGAAACCCGTCAGCCGCTGAAGCGAACGCTGCTGATCTTCCGGAGAGAGAAGACGGCCGCCTGCCGCACGTAGGCGCTTGGGTCCTTGGTGAGCTCGACGAGGAGCGAAAGGGACTCTTTGCCGCCGATCTCGCCGAGGGCGTCCGCCGCGCTCTTGCGGACATCGACGTTCGGATCGGCGAGGATCGCTCGAATGGCCGGGAGGGCGGCGCTCTCTCTTCTCCGTCCGATCACTTTGAGCACGGCGCTTTTCCTATACCAGGGAGGGCAGGATAGCTTTTCATAAACAGGGGAGAAGTTCCAGATCTCCCTTTTTCCAAGTTCCCGGATCAGGAAATCACGGTTGGCTTCGGATGGATCGGCTAAGGCCTCCATCAAAACCCTGAGCACCCAGGGAGCCTCGAGCCTGGAGATAGCCTTCAGGATCTTGAACCGTTTGTCTTTGTCGGAGTGGGATTTCAGTTTGCGGAGCACGGCCTCGGCGTAATAGTCGTCCTTTCTGTCCTTTTCTTCGAACTCCTTGAGGGCGCGCTTGGCGGCGTTGGCCAGCGCCCGGAAATCGTCCCCAAGGAAGCTTTCGTAGACTTCGGGCTCCTGGAAGGATGACTCCCTCAGGAACTTAAGAGCCGTCGCTTTGACCAGCGGAGAGGATCCCTTTTCTTGAAGGACGGAGAGAAGGAACCGGATCCTCTCTTCTCTGGACAGGTTTTCGATGCGGGTATAGATGAATTTGACCTGCTCCTGGGGAGGGAGAGGAAAGAACTCTGATCTAAAATCTTCGAGCGTCATGTCCGCCCAGCCGATATCCGATGAACTCAAACCATATCGAGAATATGGCCCAGCTTCTCTTTTTTCGCCTTTAGATATTTGATGTTGGACCCGTTGGGGGCGATTTCGATCGGCACCCGCTCGACGATCTCCAGCCCGTAACCCGCCAGCCCGACGAACTTGCGGGGATTATTGGTCATCAGCCGGATCTTCTTGACTCCCAGGGAAACCAGGATTTGGGCCCCGATCCCATAGTCCCGCTGATCCGGTTTGAAACCGAGCTGACGATTGGCCTCGACCGTATCCGCTCCCTGGTCCTGGATAGCGTAGGCTTTGATCTTGTTGGTCAGGCCGATCCCGCGGCCCTCCTGATTGAGGATGTAGAGAATAACCCCCTGGCCTTCCTTCTCGATGATCTCCATGGCCCGCTGCAGCTGTTGCCCGCAATCGCAGCGGCTCGAGCCGAAGGTGTCCCCCGTCAGGCATTGGGAGTGCGCCCGCACCAGGACGGGTTGATCCTCCTCGATTTTTCCCTTGATCAGGGCCACATGGTTTTCGTGGTGGATGAGGTCCTCGAAGATGTTGATGCGGAAGTGCCCGTGCCGCGTCGGGAGGTCGGCTTCATCGATCTTCTGGACCAGGCTTTCGGTCCGCATCCGGTACTGGATGAGGTCGGCGATCGTCAGGATGGGGATGCCGTGTTCCCGGCTGAAAGCCTTGAGCTGAGGCATCCGGGACATGGTCCCGTCCTCGTTCATGATCTCGCAGATCACCCCGGCCGGCTTCAGACCGGCCAACCTGGCCAAGTCGACGGCCGCCTCGGTCTGGCCGGCCCTGGACAGGACACCGCCTTCCTTGGCTTCGAGGGGGAAGATGTGCCCCGGTCTCACCAGGTCGGTCGCTCTGGTTTCGGGGTGGATGGCCGCCTGGACGGTCCTGGCCCGATCATAAGCCGATATCCCCGTGGTCGTGCCTTCCTTGGCATCGATGGAAACCGTGAAGGCCGTCCCGAAACGGGAAGTGTTTTCTCCGACCATCGGGGGAAGCTGAAGCTCGATAAGCCTGTCTTTTGTCAAAGGGAGGCAGATGAGGCCGCGCCCGTAGCGGCTCATGAAGTTGATGATTTCGGGAGTCACCTTTTCGGCCGCCACCATGAGGTCGCCTTCGTTCTCCCGGTCCTCATCATCGACGATGATGATCAGGCGCCCCGCGGAGACCTCCGGCAAGGCGCGTTCCACACTGACGACTGAAGGTTCTTTTTCCATCGCTCCGGACCTGAGATCTTAATTTCGGCTCGCGATCGAAGCGCCGTCCGCTTATACCCTGCTCTTTCCTCGCGATAACCAATTATACACGTATTTCCCGATCATGTCACACTCCAGGTTCACCGTTTGGCCTGGGCGCAGGTCTTTGAGGTTGGATTTGGCGATGGTCAGGGGAATGAGTTCGACATCGAAGGAGGATGTCCCGAGCCCGGCGACGGTCAAGCTGACCCCGCTGACGGCCACAGAACCCTGGGCGACGAGAAACGGCCGGAGATTTCGGGGCAGCGAGATGGTCAGGCGGCGGCCGGGAGCCTTTTCGACGATCCGAAGCACCTTGCCCACGCCGTCGATGTGGCCGTTGATCAGGTGTCCGCTCAGCGGGGACTGCAGGGTCAACGGCGGTTCCAGGTTGAGTTTCAGCCCGCGCTTGAGAGAGCCGAGGTTCGTCCTGGCCAGTGTCTCCTGAGCCAGATTGAAAAAGAGGGTGTTCGCCTCGCGCCGGAGGAGGCTCAAACAGACGCCTTCAACCGCGATACTCTCCCCCTCTCTCTGGGAGGGGAATGCTTCCGGCACCTCGACGGCCAACTCTCGCCTGCCGGATGCATAGCCCTTGAAAAGTCCCTGATGGTGAATGATTCCTGTGAACATTAAAGGTATCCTTCGATGACGATATCGGGCCCGATAAGAAAAGACGAGACCCGGCGGACCGGATAGGAATCCTGAACCAGGCGGACGCCTTCGCCCTCGAGGAAGGAGGGGGCGGCGAGGCCTCCGATCAGCCGGGGGGAAATGGTGAGCAGCAGCTTGTCGGCGAAGCGCCCCTCGATCATGGCGGTCAACACCCGGCTTCCTCCTTCGACGAGCAGGCTGGCAATCCCGCGCTTGCCCAGATCGGCGAGCGCCGCGGCGATCTGGACTCTCCGCCCCGGGCCGGGAACCTCGATAACCTCGACGCCTCGTCTTTCGAGAAGGGCCCGTTTTCGAGAGGGGGCTCCCCGGGCCGAGAAGACGATGACGCTTCCCGCGGAAAGAGTGGACAGAATTCGAGCCCGGAGTGGAAAGCGAAGCTGAGAATCGAGGATGACGCGAACGATCTTTTTTCCGCCCCACTGGGGATGTCGAACGGTGAGCAAAGGATCGTCCTTGATGAGCGTTTGGATCCCGACCAGGATGGCATCCTGCTCTCCTCTGAGAAGGTGGACATAGTCTCTGGTCAGTGGGTGGGAGATCCATCGGGAACTCATCGTCCGGGTGGCCGTCCGGCCGTCCAGGCTGAGAGCGGCCTTCAGAGTCACAAACGGAATCCCTCGCGTGATGTATTTGGTGTAGGTCTCGTTCAGGGTGGCGTTCCTCTCCCGGAGGAGCCCGACCGAAACATCGATCCCGGCGGCGCGGAGCCTCCGGATGCCCTTCTGAAAGACGATCGGATTGGGGTCGAGCGCGGAAACGACGACCCGTTTCGGCTTCGCCCGGATCACCGCGTCCACGCAAGGAGGAGTCCTCCCCCAGTGGACACATGGTTCCAGGGTGACATAAAGAGTGCTCCCTCCGGCCAGGCGACCCGCCCGCTCCAGGGCGATGGCCTCGGCATGCGCTCTGCCGGGACGTTCATGAAAACCATGGCCGACGACCTTGTTCCGGCGGACGACGACGGCGCCGACATAGGGATTCGGACTGGCCCAACCCCTGGCCTTTTCGGCCAGGCCGTAGGCCATCTCGAGATAGGCGAAATCTTTAAGGTCGGTCATGAGGTCAGGGCGAGAACGAAATCCCGAGGGGAGAATGGGAGCATGTCGCCGGCATCCTCTCCTATGCCGATATACTTGACGGGAAGACCCAACTCCTCGACGATGCTGATGATGCTGCCTCCTTTGGCCGAGCCGTCGAGCTTGGTCAGGAAGATCCCGGTGATTCCGCTGAACTTGAGGAATTCTCCGGCCTGGACGAGCGCGTTCTGACCGATCGTCGAGTCCAGGACCAGGAGGATTTCCTGGGGCGCGGCGGGGATTTCCCGGGCGATGATGCGCTTGACCTTTTCCAGTTCGCTCATGAGATTGGCGTTGGTATGGATCCGCCCGGCGGTATCGACGAGAAGGAGATCGCGGCCGTGGGACCTGAAAGATTGGAGGGCGTCAAAGACCACCGCCGCCGGATCGGCGCCATACTGGCCGCGGACAACCGGGGCGTTCAGTTTTTTCCCCCAGATCGCCAGTTGTTCTTGGGCCGCCGCCCGGAAGGTGTCCGCGGCGACCATCATGACGCTTTTCCCCTCGGTCTGGAAATGCAGAGCCAGCTTGGCCAGAGAGGTCGTTTTTCCTCCGCCGTTGACTCCCACCATCATGATCACCGCCGGCGTGGAACGGACGGCGGATTCGACCGGACATCGGCCGAGTATCCGGATGAGTTCTTCACGCAGAGCATTTTGGATCTCGGCGGCCGAGTCGTTTTTCCCCGTTTTTTCCCGGAGCGCCTGGATAATGCGGCCGCTGGAAGAGGCGCCCAAGTCTGCCAGGATCAAGGCTTCGGAAAGATCCTCCAGGATAAGATCACGCGACTTTCCGCTCTGGAAGAGGCCTCCCAGCCTTTCCCGGAAGGTCCGGCGCGTTCCGGCGAGTTTTTCCCTGAGGTTTCCCGTCATGGCAGCCATTATATTTTTGGGGTTCTGTTCCGTCAAGCGGAGGCTCGGGATATTGGTTCGTCAGCCCGCTCGCGCCCCTTTTTTTCTTTTTC
>JAFGRZ010000204.1 GCA_016934895.1 Candidatus Aminicenantota bacterium | reverse complement strand
GCCATCGGGAATTTCGGCAAGGACGCGAAACCTGCCGTCAAGGCCTTGATCGAGGCCGGAAACGATCGCGTGGAGGACTGGGTCTCGGTGCCTCTCCGTGACATGCGCCGGGCCATGGCCTGGGCCTTGGGCGAAATCGGACCGGGCGCAAAGGAGGCGCTGCCCGCGTTGAACGAGTGGGGCAAATTCTACCGGGTCGGGTGGTACACGGTCCCGGCGATCGCCAAGATCGAGGGCAAGCCCGTCCCCCCGACCTGGAAATGAACGGCCCCAGGATCGAACCTCCTTTTGACTGAATAGGAATGAAAGGCCGTTCGCCCTTTCCTGAGATATTTCCCGTCGGCCAAGTCCTTGTCGCGTGCTGCGTCGATTTTGTTTTTGATGAGGGCGTACGCAAGGAGCATCTCTTTGACCGAAAATGGGACTTCAGCCCACAAAACCATGCGGGACCTTCAGCTTGAACGTGGCTTGCGCATTGGGCATTTCTGTGATAGAAAATAAGACTCTTCCGGAGAGGAAAAGAGCCATGAAAAAAACGCGACTCCATGAGTCCCACAAAAAGCTCAACAGCCGGATGATCGAGTTCTTCGGCTGGGAGATGCCGGTCGAATACAGCGGGATCATCGCGGAGCACCTTGCGGTTCGCGAGGCGGCCGGGCTTTTCGATGTCAGTCATATGGGTGAGTTCCTGATTCGCGGAAAAGACGCCCTGGCTTTGGTCCAGCACCTGACTCCCAACGACGCCGCCCGGCTGGCGCCTTATCAAGCCCAATACTCGGCCTTGACGACGCCGCAGGGGACATTCGTTGATGACCTCTTGGTCTATTGTCTGGGTCCCGAAGAATATTTCCTGGTTCCCAACGCCGCCAATACGGATAAGGACTATGCTTGGATCGTCGCCCACAAAGACGGATTTGACGCCGTGGTCGAGAACGTCAGCGAGCGCTATACACAGATCGCGCTCCAAGGACCGAAGGCCCGGGAGATCCTTCAATCCCTGACCGACGTCGATCTGCCCGCGATCAAGCGTTTTTGGGCTCGGCCCGGAAAGGTCGCGGGCGTGGACTCCCTGATCTCCCGAACGGGCTATACCGGAGAAGACGGCTTCGAGATCTACATGACGGCGTCGGAACCGGCGGTCGTTTGGGAAGAGATCATCAGGACGGGCCGTCCCCATGGTCTTTTACCTGTCGGGCTCGGCGCCAGGGACACTCTGCGGCTCGAAGCCAGCTTGATGCTTTACGGAAACGACATCGACGAAACGACCACCGTGCTGGAGGCCGATCTCAAATGGATCGTTAAGTTCAAGAAAGGAGATTTCCTCGGTCGCGAGGCTCTGGAGAAACAGGCCGCGGAGGGGATCAAGCGCAAGATTGTCGGATTTGAACTCAGGGAGAAGGGGATCCCCAGGTCGCACTATCCGGTTTTTGTGCGCGGTCAAAAAGCCGGAGAAGTCACTTCCGGGACATTTTCCCCGTATTTGAAAAAAAGCATCGGCCTGGTTTACCTTCCGGTCGCAGATGCTGAGATCGGAGCCGAACTGGAGGTCGGGATCAGGGATAAAAAGATTGCGGGCGCAGTCGTTCCGATTCCCTTTTACAGGCGGGAGACCGCCCCTTGACCTTTTGATTCCCGGCTACCACGAACAGGCGCTTTAAGGTAAAATGAAGGTCCTCAGGTCATCCGTTGACAAGGAGGGCCGCAAACGGCTTATCCAGCCGGACACTCTGAGAGGAGGCAGATGATGTATCCTAAAGAATTTCATTTCACCAAGGACCATGAATGGGTCAAAGTCGAAGGAGACGAGGCCACCGTCGGGATCACCGATTTCGCTCAAAAACAGTTGGGCGATGTCGTCTACGTGGAGCTTCCCGCCGTGGGGACCACGCTTGATATTCACCAGACGATCGGAGTGGTCGAATCGGTCAAGGCCGTCTCCGACATTTACTCTCCGGTCTCCGGTGAGGTCGTCGCCGTCAATGAAGGGCTCAATGATTCCCCCGAAAAGCTCAACCAGGACCCGCACGGCCAAGGCTGGATCATCCGGCTGAGGCTCAAAAACAAGGGGGACCTGGAAAAACTCATGACGGCCGGCGATTACGAAAAATTCCTGGAGGGCCTGACCTCATGAGCTTTATCTCGCTCAGCGATCTTGACAAAAAGGAGATGCTGGCCCGGATCGGGGTCTCCTCGCCGGACGACTTTTTCTCCGGCATTCCCGAGCGCATCCGGATGAAGAAAGAGTTGCGTCTTCCTCAGCCCTTGTCCGAGCCCGAGCTCGTCGGTCATTTCGGGGCCCTGGGCCGGAAGAACAAGGCCGGGGATTATCTCTCCTTTCTCGGGGCCGGCGCCTATCGGCATTATATCCCGGCCATCGTGGATTATCTGAGCTCGAGAGGGGAATTTATCAGTCCCTACACGCCCTATCAACCGGAGGTCAGTCAAGGGACACTCCAGGTAGTCTTTGAGTATCAAACGCTCATTTGCCAGCTCACCGGGATGGAGATCGCCAATGCCTCTCTTTACGATGGCGCCTCGGCGGCCGCCGAGGCCGTCTTGATGGCCCAGCGCATCAGGAGCCGTCCGAAGATCCTTGTGGCGGGTTCCCTTCACCCGCAATACCGCAAGGTTATCCAAACCTATGTCAAGAACTTGCCCATCCGCATCGAGGAAATCTCAGCCGATGCTCGGGGGAAGCTCGACAGCGAAGCGCTCAGCCGGGCGGTGGATGGCCAGACGAGCGCCGTGGTCTGCCAATCCCCTAATTTTTTCGGAGTGGTTGAGGATCTCGACCGGGTGGCGGAAATCGCCCGCGAACGCCAGGCGCTCTCCGTCGCCATTGTCGCGGAAGCGGTCTCGCTGGGGCTTCTCCGGCCTCCCGGGGCGAGCGGAGCGGATATCGTCGCCGGGGAAGGCCAATCGCTCGGACTTCCTGTGAGTTTCGGCGGCCCTTATCTCGGCTTTATGGCCTGCCGCCGCGATTTCCTGCGCCAGTTCCCCGGTCGCATCGCCGGCGAGACTCAGGATGCCGAAGGAAAAAGAGGTTTTGTCCTCACGTTCTCGACGCGGGAACAACACATCCGCCGCGAGAGAGCCACTTCCAATATCTGCACCAACCAGGCCTGGTGCGCGCTCCGGGCGACCATCTTCCTGGAAACCCTCGGTCGCCAAGGGATGCGGGAGCTGGCCTGTCAAAATGTCCAGAAAGCCGGCTATGCGCTCGAACGTTTAGGCGCTATCAAAGGGATCCGCCGGAGGTTCAGCGGGCCGATTTTCAACGAGTTCGTCCTGGAGTTTGAAGGAGGCTACGCCAAAATCGCGGACTATCTTCTCCGTAACGGAGTTATCGGCGGACAGGAACTGGGGTCGGATTATCCGGAGCTCGGCTCCTGCGCGCTTTTCTGCGTGACCGAGGTCCACAGTAAAGAGGACATCGACCGGCTGGCCGGATTGATCGAGGAGGCCGTCCCATGAACCGCGAACCGTTGATTTTTGAGATCAGTTCGCCCACCAAAAAGGGCTTTGCTCTTCCCCATCTGGACGTGCCCGAAAATAAGGACGCTTTGTCAGGCCTTCCCTTGAGAGATGAAATTCGCGGGTTCCCCCAGGTTTCCGAGATTGAAGTCGTCCGGCATTTCACCCGGCTGTCGCAGGCGAACTTCTGCATCGACACGACGTTCTACCCTCTGGGCTCCTGCACGATGAAATACAATCCCAAGGTGAACGAAAAAATCGCCGCGCTGCCGTCTTTTCAGGACGGTCATCCCCAGTCCCCTCCCGAACTCGTCCAGGGCAATCTCGAGATCCTGAAGACTCTCGAGGACCTCTTGAGCGAGATCACCGGCATGGACGCGATGACGCTTCAACCCAGCGCCGGCGCCCAGGGAGAGCTCTTGGGAATGTTGCTCATCCGGGCCGGCCACGAGGACCGCGGTCATCCGCGCAGAATCGTCCTCATCCCCGACTCCGCTCATGGGACCAATCCCTCGAGCGCCCATATCTGCGGCTACAGCGTCCAGGAAATCAAGTCCAACGAGCGAGGGACGATCGACCTGGCGTCGCTGCGCCAGGCGATGACCGAGGAAGTGGCGGCCTTGATGGTCACCAATCCGAACACCCTGGGCGTTTTTGAGGATGCCATCCTGGAGATCACCGAGATTGTCCACGCCAAGGGAGGGTTCGTCTATATGGACGGCGCCAACATGAACGCCCTCGTGGGCAAGTTCCGGCCGGGCGACATGGGAATCGACGTCATTCACCTCAACCTCCACAAGACATTTTCCACCCCTCACGGGGGAGGAGGTCCCGGCTCCGGGCCGGTCGGCGTCAAGACGCATCTCGAGCCCTACCTCCCCGTTCCGATCATCAACAGAAGTCCCTCCGGATTCACCCTGGACCACGACCGCCCCAAGAGTATCGGACGCGTGAGGAGCTTCTTCGGCAACTTTCTGGTGGTGCTCAAGGCCTTAGCTTACATCCAATCATTGGGAGCATCCGGACTGAAGGAGGTCGCCGAAATCGCCGTCCTCAACGCCAACTACATCCGCAAGAGCCTGGAAGGCGTTTATCATCTCAAATATGACTCGCCGACGCTTCATGAATGCGTTTTCTCGGACAAGCTGCAGAAGGAGCGCGGCATCCAAAATATCGACATCGCCAAGAGGCTCATCGATTACGGCCTCCATCCGCCGACCATGTCTTTTCCCTTGATCGTTCCCGGCGCCTTGATGATCGAGCCCACCGAGACCGAAAGCCGCCGGGACCTCGACCAGTTCATTGAAGCGATGAAGGCGATCGCCCGGGAAGCGATCGAAAAACCGGAAATACTCAAGTCGGCCCCCCACGTCTCTTATGTGCGGCGCCTGGATGAGACCTCGGCGGCCCGGCGCCCCGTTTTGAGGTGGGGGGGGGAGCCGAGCGAATAGCCCGATGTCCCTCCAGAACCTCGTCATGAGCCTTCAGAGGTACTGGGCCGATCAAGGCTGCTACCTGGCCCAGCCTTATGATCTCGAAGTCGGCGCGGGCACGATGACCCCGGACACATTCTTCCGCGTCCTTGATCGCAGGCCATGGAGGGTCGCCTACGTCCAGCCCTCCCGCCGGCCGGCGGATGGACGCTACGGCGAAAACCCGCACCGCGTCCAGAAGCACTACCAGTACCAGGTCATCGTGAAACCCTCGCCGCCCGACATTCAGGCCCTTTATATCGACAGTCTCACGAGTTTGGGAATTGATCTCGCCGTGCATGACCTCAGGTTCGATGAGGACGATTGGGAATCGCCGACCATCGGAGCTTGGGGGGTGGGCTGGCAGGTCGTTCTCGACGGCCTGGAGATCACTCAGTTCACCTATTTTCAGCAAGCCGGCGGGATCGAGCTCTTCCCCATCCCGGTGGAGATCACTTACGGGCTGGAGCGCCTGGAGATGTTCCTCGAGGAGAAGGACAACCTCTATGACCTCGACTGGTCCGCGGATGTCTCCTACCGGGAACTGAGGCTCCGGGAGGAAAAAGAATTCTCCGAGTACAATTTCAACCAGGCCGATATCGAAAATCTCCGGCAATCATTCGCCCTGGCAGAAGGGGAAGCGACCAGGCTCATTGACAAAGGACTTCTTCTTCCCGCCTATGACATGTGTCTTAAGTGTTCTCATCTTTTCAACCTTCTGGACGCCCGCGGGGCGATCAGCGTCACCGAAAGGGTCAAGACGATCGGCCGGATCCGGGCGATGGTGAACCTTATCGCCCGGAAATATTGCGATCGGGAGGGAGTCTCCTGATGGAATTTCTCCTTGAGATCTTCACTGAGGAGATGCCGTCGTCGCATATCAAGGCGGGTCTGGCTCAACTCAAGGAGAGGCTCGGCAGGACGCTTCAGGTCAGCCGGATCGATTGTCCCCTGCTCGAAACCTTCGGGACCTGCCGCCGGCTGGTCGTCGTCGGAGATTTCGGGTCCCGACAAAAAGACAGTGAGGTTGTGGTGGTCGGGCCGCCGAGGGATGTGGCTTTCGCCGCCGATGGTTCTCCCACGCCGGCCGCCAGGGGATTTGCCAAATCCCAGAATGTCTCGCTCGAGAGCCTCGAGGTCCTCAAGACTCCCAAAGGGGAGTATGTCGGTTTTAAAAGGACTTCTCACGGCCAAGCCACAGGAGAGATCCTGTCTGAGGCCCTGCCCGGAATCATCAGCTCTCTTTCATTCCCGAAAATGATGAGGTGGGGGAACGTCAACTTCCGGTTCTCCCGTCCTGTTAGAAATATTTTGGCTCTTTGGGACGGACGCGTTCTTCCCTTTTCCATTCATGGGATCGCATCCAACGACCGAGTGCGCGGTCACAAACTCCGATCGCCCCAATCTTTCCGGGTGAAGTCCATCCGGGAATATCAGGCGGGTCTGAAAAGGAACAAAGTCATTCTATCGGCCGAGGACAGGAAGCGTCTCATTCTCGGTCAAATCAGAAGACGCCTGGGCGCGCTCAAGGCCCAGATTTTTCCGGATGACGCGCTCCTCGAAAAGCTGGCTTACGACGTCGAATTTCCTTATGTCTTTCGAGGGGATTTCCCCCGTGAATATCTCCGCCTCCCGTTGGAGGTGCTCAGCGCGGCCATGAGAGAAGGGCAGAGTCTTTTCTCCGTCGTCCGGGAAAGCCGGCAGCTTCCTTTGTTTCTCGGGGTCGCCGACACGCTGAACGATCCGAAACGGCTGATCCGGCGGGGAAACGAACGGGTCCTCAAGGCCAGGCTTGAGGACGCGCGGTTTTTCTGGGAGCAGGACCTCAAGATGCCGCTGGCCCAAAGGGCCGGAGAGCTGAAGCACGTCGTTTTTCAGGAGAAGCTGGGGAGTTACGAAGACAAGCGCGTCCGGCTGAGGCTCATGGCGGCCTATTTCTGCGACCGGCTCGACGAGAACAAACTCAAGAAAGAGGCCGTCCAAGCGGCCGACCTCTGCAAGGTCGACCTTCTGACCGAGATGGTCAGGGAATTTCCCGGTCTTCAGGGAATCGTCGGAGGTCTGTACGCTAAAGAGGAGGGGTATCCGCCGGCGGTTTGTCAGGCCGTCTATGAGCATTATCGGCCCGTCGGTTTCGAGGATTCGCTTCCCTCATCGTTGGCCGGAGCGCTTCTTTCGCTGTCCGACAAGATCGATTCGATCGTCGGCGCCGTGGGCATAGGAATCCGGGTCACAGGATCGAGCGATTCCTTCGGGTTGCGGCGGCAGGCAAACGGAGTTTGCCGGATCATCCTGGCCCGGAAGCTCAACCTTGCGCTGGCTCCTCTCCTGGAAAGGGCGGTATCCGCCTACGGAGATATCCTGAAAAGGCCGAAGCACGAGATCGTCGAAGACGTCAGAATCCTGGTTGAGCAACGGCTCCGCTTCATCTATGAAAGCCAAGGGTACCGCTATGATTTGGTGGGCGCTGTTCTGGGGGCCGGCTTCGACAACATCTATCATTCCCATCTCCGACTCAAAGCGCTCGACGCGTTGAAGAAGAGGCGGCATTTCGAGCCCTTCATCCTGATGGCCAGGAGGGTCAATAACATTCTGCGCGACAGCCCTTCCTATCCGGTCAATGAGGATCTTTTGGCCGACCAAGAGGAAAAAGATCTCTGGTCGACCTTAGCCATCGTCAGTGATCATGCGCTTCCTTTGATTAGGGCCGGAGATTTTGCCGAGGCCCAGAACTTGATTTTCAGGCTTCAGCCGTCCCTCAACGCGTTCTTCGACAAGGTCCTGGTGATGGCCGAGGACAAGGCGCTCCGGCGGAACCGACTCGGGCTCCTGGCCCGGATCCGACAGCTTCTTCTTTTGATAGCGGACTGGTCCCAAATTGTCATTGAGGGGGAGAGAAAAGAGACGCCCGCCTAGATCTCGAACTCGTCCTTTTCGGGATCGGAAAGCTCTTTTTCTTTATCCGCGAACTTCTGTTCCAGAGCCATGATCTTCACCATGTTCTGGGGCAGGTTTTGGTCCTTGTCCATCCCATAGGGATTGAATTGGACACCCACCTGGAACGCGTAGCTTTTTCCCTCGCCGGGGGACGACCATTTGACGATCCCCTTCATCGTGAACGGGATCCGCTCGCCGGGCACGGAAATCCGCAGCGCGACCTCAGACGCGGGCTTGATCATTTTCTGGGTCAGGAAACGGACGCCGCCGCGGCTGATGTCCAACACGGGGCAGAATTCCTCTATGAAACCGGGAATGGGCAGAAGCGATTTCCGTTGATAATTGAGCGTAGCGCCGGGGATTTTGAAACGGATGCACGAGCGTCTTTCGATCTCGTCTTCGTCCATTGCGGCCTTCTTTTTTTCGAACTATCCTATTTTATATAACAATCCCTGGGCAAAAGTCAAAACATGATACTGAAAGTGAGGTCTGCTGCGCCCGGCAGAAAGAATATAGATTTGGCGATGCCTCCTCCTTGAAAGCCGCGGAGGGTTCAGTCTTCGGTTGACAGAGACACCCGTTTTCTTTAAAATCGGGCCTTGTGTCGCCGCTTCGACAAGTCAAACCCAACAATTTCCCTGGCCGTTTGCCGGGATCCCCGGAAAGGAGGAACATGCGCTCTCACAATAATCTCTATCCTTTAGCCGTTATCGGATTATTGGCCTGTGTCGGTCTTGGGCTGACGGGAATGGCGGCCGGCCAGAGGGACGTCAGGCCGGCCCGCGTTCAGTCGACCGACCCGGCGATCAGGCTTGAGGGTTATGCCGCCCATCTGGAAATGACCAAGAGTTCCCGCTTCCAGGCAGTGGCCTGGAGCCATATCGGGCCGACCAACGTCAGCGGTCGGGCGACCGATATTGCCGTCGTAGGGCCTCGTGGAAAGAGTTATACGATATATGCGGCGACGGCCTCAGGCGGTGTCTGGAAGACGGTCAATGAAGGGACGACCTGGGAACCGATCTTCGAGAAGGCCGCTTCGACGGCGATCGGGGACGTGGCCATTGCTCCATCCAACCCTGAGATCGTCTGGGTCGGGACGGGTGAAGCCAACATTTTTCGAAGCTCCCAGGCCGGATGCGGGATCTACAAGTCAACGGACGGAGGGAAGACCTGGGCGCACATGGGGCTCGCTGACAGCTATACTATCGCCCGGATCGTCATTCATCCTCAGAATCCGGATATCGTTTATGTGGCGGCATCGGGCCACGAATGGACAGAGAACGCCGAGCGGGGTGTTTTCAAGACGACGGATGGAGGGAAAAGCTGGGAAAAAATTCTGTATATCAGCCCGAAGACCGGAGCCATCGATCTAATGATGGACCCCGCGGACGGCGAAACTCTGTACGCGGCCACATGGCAGAGAACTCGGCTCAAGTGGAACGATCCGCGGAATTTCCCAGGATACGCGGAGAGCGGAATCCACAAGACATCCGATGCGGGAAAGACCTGGAAGGCGATCAATACGGGCCTTCCCGAGGCGCAATTCAGGGGCCGCATCGGGTTCGATATCTGCTTGACGAAGCCCAACGTTCTCTATGCGCTTGTGGACAACTATGAAAAGTCCGGCACGGAGGGCCCGGCGGAGGCGACGGATTCCTACGGCCGTCCCTCGAGCGGGAGGATCAAAGGAGCGACTCTGTACCGGTCCGACGATCGAGGGGAAAACTGGACATTGACCGCCCCGACGACGCCGGAAACAAAAACTCTCTTGGAGCGCCATTCCGGAACTTACGGCTGGGTGTTCGGTCAGGTCCGCGTCGATCCCAATGACGAAAATACCGTTTATATCATGGGCGTCCCACTGAGTGTGTCGAAAGACGGCGGAAAGACTTTCCATGAGCTCCGGGGCATGCATGCGGACCATCACGGCCTGTGGATCGACCCGGAGAATTCGGATTACCTGGTGAACGCCAACGACGGCGGCATCGTCATCTCTTACGATGGGGGCGAGACCTGGCGCCAGTTCCGGGACAACCTTCCCGTCTGCCAGTTCTTCAACATCGCCTACGATATGGCCACCCCGTTCAAGGTCTACGGATCGATGCAGGACCACGGGAGTTACCGGGGACAAGTCATCAGAAAAACCGAGCGATTCACCGGGAAAATCCTGGATGGCTTCGAGGCCGTGGTTTTTGAGGGGGCTCCCGGCGGGGAAGGCTCCAGCCACGCCATCGACCCGGTCGATCCCGACATCGTCTACTCGGCCGGATTCTACGGCCGGATCACGCGTTCGGACATGAGGCTTCCGGAGCGGCAGCGAACCAAGAGCCTGCTTCCGGCCAACTACCCGGATGAGCCGCCGCTCCGCGGCCAATGGGTGGCGCCCTTCATCATCTCGCCGCACAATAACGAAACGATTTATCATGGGATGCAGTCCCTTTTCCGATCATACAACCGGGGCGATATCTGGGAGAGGATCAGCCCCGACCTGACCTACAACACGGCGGCCGAGATGGGCGACATCCCCTATCACACTCTTTTTGCGATCTCCGAGTCTCCCCTGCGGGCGGGTCTCATTTACCTCGGGACGGACGACGGCAAGGTCCACGTATCGAGGGACGGCGGAAAGACGTGGTCGGAGATCATGTCGGGCCTTCCGTACCAGAAATGGGTCTCGCGCATCGTCGCCTCGGCGTTCGATTTGGGGACAGTCTACATGACTCAAAACGGAAAACGGGATGACGACTTCACGCCCTATGTGTGGAAATCGGCCGATTTCGGGAAAACCTGGATCAGCATCGCCGGCAACATCCCCTTCGGCCCGGTGAATGTCATCCGTGAGGACCCGGTCGACAGGAACATCCTTTATGTGGGAACCGACGGGGGCGTCTATGTGACCAAGGACGGGGGCAAGATCTGGAGCGTTTTGGGAAGCCACCTGCCGATGGTCTATGTCCACGACCTGATCATCCATCCCCGCGACAACGTCATCGTCATCGCGACTCACGGCCGGGGCATGTGGGCCGTGGACGCCGATCCGATCAATGAAAAGTCCAAGCGCCGGCCCCGTTGGTGGGAGGATTGAGCTTTCGGGCCAGAAAGAAAATCGTCAATGGCTAGCGCAGCGTTCCCTCGTAGTGAGCGGTGAGCTGGCGCTTACGCACATCCTCGGGAGTGTAAGAGGGGAGAAGCACCGGAGCGATGCGGTCGGTCTTGATGCGGGCTTTCTTCAGTTCGTTCTCGTAGGCGGTGATGTGCTCCAGGCTGAGTTTGCCAAGGGTGACATGTTTGCTGTATTCCGCGGCGTGCTTGCCGGCCCTGCGCCCGAAGACGTTGTAATCGAGGACGGAATTCCCCATCAGACGGTTCCGGCCGTGGACTCCGCCAGAGGCTTCGCCAGCGACATACAAACCGGGAATATTGGTTTCGGACTTGGCATTGATCTCGATCCCGCCGTTCTGGTAGTGGAGCGACGGATAGACGAGCATCGGCTCTTTGGTGATGTCGATCTGGTAGCGGATGAACTGCCGGACCATGGCTGGGAAATTCTTGGCCAGGTATCCGGCCCCTTGGATGATCTCGATGAGAGGCGAGTCCAGCCAAATGCCCCAGCGGCCGCTCGGTGTCTGGGTCCCGTTGTGCCTCTCCAGGCATTCCCGGATGAAGGCGGCGCTTTCGACGTCGCGGGGCTCCCGCGGGAAGACGAACAACTCGCCGTGCTTGTTGACGGGCTGTCCGCCGGCGCCGCGGATCTTCTCGGTGATCAGGAAGCCGGCGATCTGCTCGGGAAAGCTGGCCCCGGTAGGATGATACTGGACGGAGTCCATATACAAGAGCTTGGCCCCGGCCCGGTAGGCCATGATCAGCCCGTCTCCGGTCGCTCCATAGTGGTTCGTTGTGTCAAATCCGCGGATGTGGAGGCGTCCGTAGCCTCCGGTCGTGATGATCGTGGCCTTTGCCTTGACCGTGAAATACTCCTCGGTCTCCAGGTTGTAGAGGACTCCGCCGGCGCAGCGGCCTTTGTGGTCCAGGATGAGATCCACCGTCGGCATAAACTCGAGGATCGTGATCTTGTCGGAGTGGTTGCGGACTTCATCCATGAGCGTCCGCAGGATGATGGCCCCGGTATAATCCCGGCAGGAATGCATCCTTTTTCGCGAGGTGCCCCCTCCGTGAAGGACATACATCGTATGATCCGGATTCTTGTCCCAAACGACACCCAGATCTTCCAGCCATTTGACGACGTCCGGCCCGTCTTCGGTCAAGGCCCGCACAAGATCCGGTTTATTGTCGAAATGGCCGCCGCCGATGACGTCCAGATAATGCCGGCTCGGGGGATCTTGGGGTGTCACGGCCGCCTGCATCCCTCCTTGCGACATCATCGAGTTGGCGTCACCGAGCCGAAGCTTGGTTGAAATAATGCTTTTGGCGCCCTTCTGCATGGCGATGATGGCCGCGGCGCAGCCGGCTCCTCCGGCCCCGATAATGAGGATATCCGTTTCATAGTCCGGCTGGGTGAGGTCGAAAAGCTCGGGTTCAATCCGGCTGTGGGCTTCGAGCATATCGGCGACTTCGGTGGTGATCGATTCGCCCTTGTTCGGCCCGATATGGATGACCCGTCGCGCTTCTTTCTTGTAATCGGGATGGAACCTCTGCAGCACATTTTCCCGTTCCTCGGCCGTCATCGGCGGGTAAACAGGCTTCCCGGATTTTTGGATCTCCAGCCGCTTCGGCCTGGTCTGCTCAACAAGATCCAAGGATCCTTTCATATAAGCTGGATACATCGGGTGCTCCTTTATTCCGTATCGCGGGCGTAGTATAACTTTTTCAGTTCGTCCCGGTTCATGGCCATCAGCTTTTTATAATCTTTGTCGAACTTCTTTTCTTTGATTTCCCGGAGCCGTTTCTCGAGCTCCGGACTCTTGGGCGACAGATAGCGGCCGTAGAGCCTCCGGCCCAGTATGCCGACGTTATAATGGACGATCTCCGCCGGGCAGCGGATGGCGCATAGGCCGCAGCTCAGGCAGTCGAAACTCAGATCCATGACTTTTTCTATATCGCCCCGGATGGCCGCCTGGATATAGTCCATCACCTCGAGGCTCTGGGGGCAGGCCTTGGTGCAGGTGTTGCAGGCGACGCAGCGGAAGATTTCGGGGTAGAGGACTTGGAAGGCGGTGACATCCGGCTCCAGTTTCTCGATGTCATAGACCGGCTTCTGGGACGGGATCACGGGAAGTTGCGACAGCCACATGCCCTCCTCGACCAGGGTCGTGCATGCCAGGCCGGTGTATATCTTGTAGTCGCCGGGAAGGCGATAGACGGTCGCGCAGGCGCCGCAAAAACCTTCCCGGCACCCGGCTCCGCGTTTGATCTGGTAGCCGGCATATTCGATGGCCCCCATGATCGTGGCTTCGGCGGGGACCCTGTGGGATTTGCCCATGATAAAGACCGTGACCATCTTCACGGGGACGCCGTGTTTTTCGACCTTGGATTTTACCGGCATTGGGCTCTTGGATTTCTTTCTGGCAGGCGCTTTCTTTTTAGGCGTCATCTCGTCTCCTTCTCATTCAGACCGTTCGGTCCTCAATATTCCTGCGGCAGCGTCCTGAGCTCCGCCCAGGAGTAAACCGGGCCGTCCTTGCAGACGTAGTGGAAGCCGATGTTGCAGCGGCCGCACTTGCCGATCCCGCACTTCATCTTGTTTTCGACCGTGGTGTAGATCTGTTCGTCCTCGAAATGGAGGTCTTTGAGGTTCTTGATGACGAACTTGATCATGATCGGCGGCCCGCAAGTGATGGCGATCGTGCCGGCGGGGGCGGGTTTCTTGTCCAGGACATTGGTCGGCACGAATCCGATAAACTCTTTCCAATCCGGCTCGGCCACGTCGATGGACAGATGGACGGGCATCTGACTCTTCAGTTCCCGCAGCTCGTCCTTGAAGACGATGTCCGCCGAGGTCCGGGCTCCGTAGATCAGGCTCAGGCCGCCGAATTCTTTGCGGCGAAGCAGCGCAGTCTGGACGATCGACCAGAGCGGCGCCAGCCCGATGCCGCCGCCGATGAACACCAGGTTTTTCCCCTTCCAATCGTCGATCGGAAACCCATTTCCGTAGGGGCCGCGGATGCCGATGAGGTCCCCGGCCTCCATGTCGTGGAGGGCGGCCGTAACCCGGCCCGAACGGAGGATACTGAACTGCATGAAGTCCTTAACCAGCGGCGAGGAGGAGATCGAGATCATCGCTTCCCCCTTGCCGAAAACGGACAGCATGGCACATTGCCCGCAGCGATAGTCGAAGCGGCCGCCGTTGACCAGCTCGGTGCGAAACGTCTTGACCGCCCGGGCGCCGCCGACCTCTTCTTTGATTTGGATGATCTTGGCCAGTCTGGGGAGATAGACGTTAGGCTCCATGGTCCCTCACCTTTTCCAGGACTTTGATGATATCGATCCCCACGGGACACATGGTGATGCAGCGGCCGCAGCCCACGCACATGAACTTGTCGTAGACCTGGACGAAATACTGGAATTTGTGGAGCAGCCGTTGCCGCAGCCTCGAGGCCTTGTCGGGCCGGGGGTTGTGTCCTGAAGAGTGCATGGTGAAATCGGGGAATTGACAGGTGTCCCAGGTGCGGACCCTTTTTCCCCGGAGGGGAGTGGTGTCGATGATCTCATCGTTGATATCGAAACAGTGGCAGGAAGGGCAGATGTAGGTACAAATGCCGCAGCGCAGGCAGCTCATCGCTTCCTCATCCCAGAAAGGGGAGTCGAACATCGTCTTGAGTTTCTCCGAGACCGCCCTGGCCCCTTTCAATTCGCGCTGGATCTTTTTCTCCGACTCGGTATGGACGGCCTTTACTTTCTTCCTATCTTCCGGCTTCGCTTCCTCGAAGAGGCCCTTGGCGGCGTTGATAAGCGCTTCTCCCTTTGCGGTCAATGAGCGGACATAGTACTTGTCGCCGAGGTCCGTCAGCAAGATGTCTGATCCCTCCTCGGCATGAGGAGAGCCTTCCACCGAGGTGCAAAAGCAATTGTCCGATGGGGGAGGGGTGCAGGCCAGACCGACGAGCGTCGTATTCTCGCGACGCATCCAGTAGTATATGTCCCTGGGTTCGCTCGCAAAGACTTCGTCGAGCAACCAGGCGGCCTTCGCTTCACAAGGCCGCACTCCGAAGACAACGGTTGGCTCGGCCGGAGGGAGCACCTCTTTCACCTCCAGGGTTTCCGCATTGCCTTTGCGCGATTTGGAAAATTCAAGAAGGATCTCGTTCTGGGGAAAAAGGATCGTCTTGGGAGGAAGAGTGGCCTGCCGGGTTTCCAAAACGTCCTCCCCGTCTGCTTCCGCGTAGTTCCAGCGGCCCCCGGCGTCTTTTTTGGGGAGGTAGATTTTCCAGGACGTCAGTTTCTTGACCCATTGGGGAAAGTCCTTCTTGGCAAGCGTTTTTTCCATTATTCTACCTGATAAAATCTTGAGGATCGTCATCCCGGAAGCTGGAGATCAGGGCCGGAAGATCGGGGTCGAACCCGACTTCATAATCAAAGAGCTCTTTGGCTTCCTTCTCCAACTTCTTATTGAGGAGCCGGAGGGGGATGTCGAGGGGGCAGACGCGTTCGCATTCGCCGCAATCGATGCAGCGGCCGCCGAGATGGATGGCCCGGACGAGATGATAGATCATATTTTCGGACGGGGCCGCCGACCGCTGGATCCATTTGATCCGCCCGGCTTTCTCATCGGCCGTGGTGTCGGCGCTGACGGCCAGTTGGATGCTGTCGACAACGCACTCGTCGCAGTAGCACATCGGGCAGGCCGACCGGCAGGCATAACAGCGGATGCACTTGTCGATCTGCTCTTTCCAGAAGGCCCACCGCTCCTCGACCGGGAGTGACTCGATCTTTTCGACTGAGCCGAACGGCTTGTCCACCGCCCGCTTCGTTTTTTCGCCGCTCAGAACATCATAGATCACGGGAAAATTGGCCCGGCATTCCAGGCATCTCTCGGCGAGCAGTTCTTCGACGGGAACCTCGATCTTCCCGCCAGCGGTCGTGAGGACGAAGCGGTTCTCGTCGTCGACTTCGATTGTTATCACCTTTTTCCCCGCCAGCTTTTTGGCCAGCTTGGCATCGTCGACAACGCCCGCTTTCTCACAGGAGATGCCCAGGATATAGACGTCGCCGCGCTCGATGAATTTCTCCTGGAGGAGAACGACGATGGCCCGGCTGTCGCATCCCTTGACGAAGATGCCCACCGGCCTCTTGTCGGGCGGCTTTTCCTTTCCCTTCCGCCTTTTTTCATCGACCAGAAAACGGACAAGGTTATGGATGCAAGTGGGGTCCCAGATGAGCTTGTCCACGTCCTCCGGCTGCTTGATGAAGAGCGGGGCGGCCGGCCAGCCGTTGCTGCCGGCGCCGTAGCCGATGATGTATTTCACCTTGCCGTCCTGGAGAAGTTTCCTGGCTTCCTCTTTGAGAGTGTCGATCTTGGCCATCAGGGAGTTCTCCTCAGCTTGGACTGGGGGCCCAGGGGTTTCAGTTCCTTGACGAAGTCTTTGATGACCTGGGTGTATTTGGTTCCTTCCGCGGCCGAAATCCAGGACATCTGGAACCGCTCCGGTTCAAGGCCGATGTATTCCAGGAGTTGCTTGACGAGGTTCAATCTTCTCCGGGCGTAATAGTTGCCCTTGATATAATGGCAGTCGCCGGGATGGCAGCCGGAAACGAGCACCCCGTCCGCGCCCTTGTTGAAAGCCGAAAAAATATAGAGAGGAGAGACGCTCCCGGAGCACATCACTTGAATAGGGACGACGTTGGGCGGGTATTCCATCCGGGAGACGCCGGCCAGGTCGCTCCCGGCCGAGGAACACCACTTGCAGAGAAAGGCGACAATCCGGGGTTCGAACTCCTCGGCCATGATTATCCTCCGAGACACGCTTCGATCATTTCGGCGACCTGATGCTGAGTGAGATTTTTGACCTGGATGGCCGACCGCAGGCACGTGGCCGTGCAAGTGCCGCAGCCCTCGCAGAGGACCTCGTTGACCTCGGCCTTCCCGTCTTTCAAGGAAAGAGCGTCATAGGGACAAACCGCGACACACATCCCGCAGCCCGTGCAGAGGTTGTTGGTGACCCTGGCCACCGTCGGCGCATGGAACAATCTCTCCTGAGAAAGGATAACCACGGCTTTGGCGGCGGCGCCGCTGGCCTGGGCGACGGCCTCGGGGATATCCTTGGGAGCCTGGGCAGCTCCGGCTAGAAACATGCCGGAGGTGACGCTTTCCACCGGCCTCAACTTGGGATGGGCCTCGGCCAGAAATCCGTCCTTGTCCATGGCCAGCTTGAATTTCTTGGCCAGTTCCTGGGCGCCCTTAGAAGGGCGCATGGCCTGGGCCAAAACGACCATGTCGGCGTCGATCTCGATAGCCTTTCCGGTCAAAGTGTCCATTCCCCAGACGACGATCTTGCCCTTGTCTTCGAAGATCTTGGAGACCTTGCCGCGGAGATAGACAACGCCATCTTCCTCGACGGTCCGCTGGACGAATTCTTCATATCCTTTTCCGCCGGAGCGGATGTCGATATAAAAGACATAGGCCTGGCCGTCATGAACGTGGTGCTTGTAGAGCATGGCGTGTTTGGCCGTGTACATGCAACAGATCTTTGAGCAGTAAGCACAGTGATTCTCCGGATCCCGCGATCCGGAACACTGGATGAAGACGACTTCTTTGGGCTCCTTGTGATCGGACGGCCGGAGGATCTTGCCCATGGTGGGACCGGAGGCGGAGAGGAGCCGTTCGAACTGGAGGCCGTCGAGAACGTCGGGGTACTTGCCGAAGCCGTATTCGGCCATATTTTCCTTCTCATAGAGGTCAAAGCCGGTGGCGACGATGATGGCCCCCACTTCTTCCTCGATGACCTCGGGCTTCTGGTCGTAATCGATGGCCTTGGGCTTGCAGACATCGGCGCACTTGCCGCAAGCGATGGTGGTGGAGATGTCTGGACAGTTTTTGTCGTCGAGAGTATAGGACGCCGGAATGGCCTGGGGGAAGGGGATATAGATGGCCCGCCTTCCCGTCAGACCGAGGTCGAACTCGTTGGGCACGACAATCGGGCAGACCTTGGTGCATTCGTCGCATAGCGTGCACTTGGCCGGATCGACATAGGTGGGTTTCTTCAAGATCTTGACCTTGAAGTTGCCGACATAGCCGGTGACGTCCTGAACCTCGCTATAGGTCATCAGCTTGATCTTGGGATGCTTGGACACCTCGACCATTTTGGGTGTCAGAATACACTGAGAGCAGTCGAGGGTGGGGAAAGTCTCCGACAGCTGGATCATGTGGCCGCCGATGGAGGGGCTTCGCTCGACCAGGATCACTTCGAAACCGCTGTTGGCCAGGTCGAGAGCGGCCTGAATGCCGGAAATCCCTCCGCCGACGACGAGGGCCCTCCGGGTCACAGGAACGCTTAGGGGTTCCAGCGATTCGTTCTGGCGGACCTTTTCGACCGCGGAATGAGCGATTTTGGTGGCCTTCCGGGTGGCCCGGGGCTTGTCCTTATGAACCCAGCTGCATTGTTCGCGGATATTGGCGATCTCGCAGCGGAAACTGTTGATCCCGGCGCGGTTGGCGGCGTTGCGGAAGGTCGTTTCATGGAGGTTGGGAGAGCAGCAGGCGACGACGATGCTGTCCAGTTTTTTCTCCTTGATCGCCTGCTCGATCAGGTTCTGGCCGGGGTCCGAGCACATATAGACATAGTCCTCGGAGTGGACCACCCCCGGGTGTTTGGCCAGCTCCTCGGCAACCTTCTTCACATCCACCGTGCCGGCGATGTTGATGCCGCAGTGGCAGACAAAGACTCCGGTCCGTTTCATGATTTTGCCTTTCGGGGAGCTCTCTTCTTGGGTTTGGAGACCGGCGGCTTTTCGTCCGGCTTGATCATTGCGGGAGGTTTTTCCTTTTCCTTGGCTAACAGCTCGATCCCATAGTCATAGCCCTTATCAAAAGCCCTGATATTGAGCTCAAGAAATCTCTTGGGGACCAGGCCGGGGAGGGCCTTCTTCATCGCTTCCGGGCTGACCAACTTGGTGATGGCGGTGAAGAAACCCAGCATGACCAGGTTGCCGAAGATGCGGTTGCCCATCTCCTCGGCGAAGCGGGTCGAAGGAACGCCAAAATACTTGATCTCGTCCCGCACGGGCTTGGGTTTCACCAGGTCGGTGTCATAGATGAGCGTTCCGTCGCCGCGGAGATCCGGCTCGTATTTCTCGTAGGCGTCCTGAGACATGGAAACGAGAATTTCCGGCCGGGTGATGTAGGGATAAAGGACGCGCTCATCCGAGATCACCAACTGGGAACTGCAGGCGCTTCCTCTCGCTTCCGGTCCGAAGCTCTGGGTCATGGTTCCGAACTTGTTGTCAAAGAGAGAAACGGCCTTGCCGGTGATCAAACCGCAGCGGATAATTCCCTGGCCGCCGTAACCCGAAAAACGGATCTCGCTCATGGTTTCACTCCGTAGGGGACATATTTTTCGCCCAGGACCTTCTGGAGATGGGTGTTCATGCCGTCAAGAAATGTTGGCTTTTCCTTGTCCACGAACTTGCCGACGATGAGCTTGCCCTGATAGTCGATGCCGACGGTGCGCGTGTCGGCACCGTGCTGAATTTCGGATTGATCATAATAGTACTTGAGCAAGTTCAGGCCGTCCCCCAGCCTGTTCCTCCGGGCATAGAGCGTGACACAGGGGGTGATGACCTCGATAAAAGAGAATCCCCGCTTGGCCAGAGCCTCCTGGATGGATTTCGTGACTCTCCGGATATGGAGCGACGTCCAGCGGGCCACGTAGGTGGCGCCGCAGGTTTCGACTAAGTAGGGCAGGTTGAACGGGTATTCGAAATTCCCGTAGGGCGCAGTAGAAAGATTGGCACCCATCGGAGAGGTGGCGGCCACCTGTCCTCCTGTCATGGCGTAGTTGAAGTTGTTGACGCAGATGACCACGATGTCCATGTTCCGTCGGGCGGCGTGAATGAGATGGTTTCCGCCGATCCCGACGATATCCCCATCGCCGCTGAAGACCACGACCTTGAGCTCCGGATTGGCCAACTTGAGCCCGGTGGCGAAGGGGATGGCCCGGCCGTGGGTGGTGTGGAAGGAGTCGAACTTGACATAGCCCGCCACCCGCCCCGTGCAACCGATGCCGGAGACAACGGCGACCTTGTCGAGGTCGAGTTCACTTTTTTTAAGGGCATCGGCGAACGAAGTGACCACGGTGCCGATTCCGCAACCCGGGCACCAGATGTGCGGAATCCGATCCATTCGGAGGAAATCCTCCATCGGGTTTTTTTCTTCGGCGAGTTCCTCGCGGCTCATCGGACGGCCTCCTTAATGGCTTTCAATATATCTTCGGGATCGTGGACCCAACCCCCACAATGAGTGACGCCGATAACCGGCGCTTGGCCGAAAGCGCAACGCTCGACCTCGCGTCCGATCTGGCCCAGGTTGATCTCCGGGACGACGAAGGCTTTGATTTTTCCGGCCAGCTCTTTGATCCTTTTTTCGGGGAACGGCCAGACGGTGATCATCCGCATCGTTCCCACCTTGATGCCGGCTTTGCGGGCGAGCTGGACTGCCCTGATAGCCACCCTGGAGGTGATTCCGTAAGAAACGACCACGACCTCGGCATTGTCGATCTGGTCTTCCTGCAGCTCAATGATCTTATGGGCGTTCTTCCGGATTTTGTCGACGAGATGATGAACGCACCAGTCCTGGACCTCGGCATTGAGCACCGGATAGCCGCGCTCGTCATGGGTCAGTCCGGTGGTGTGAAAACGGTAGCCGTCGCCCGCCTTGACCATGAAAGGGACAAGGTCCTTGTCCGGCTTGTAGGGGAGGTATTTGTCCTTCGGCCCTTGATACCACTTCCGCTCGATGATTTCGATTTCGTCGGCCGGCGGGATGATCACTTTCTCGTGCATGTGGCCCACGCATTCGTCGGTCATGACAAAAACGGGAACCCGGAAGGTTTCGGCCAGGTTGAACGCTTTGATGGTCAGGTCGAAACACTCTTGGGGTGAATCGGGGGAGAGAGCGATGATTTCATAGTCTCCGTGGGAACCGAATTTGGCCTGCATCATATCGCTCTGTCCGGTGAGGGTCGGAAGCCCGGTGGACGGGCCCCCTCTCTGGACGTTGGCGATGACAAGGGGAGTCTCCATCATGACCGCCAGTCCGATGTTCTCCTGCATCAGAGAAAAACCGGGTCCCGAGGTGACCGTCATGACTTTCTGGCCTCCCCAGGAAGCGCCGATCAACGCGGTGATCGAGGCGATTTCGTCCTCCATCTGGATGAAGATTCCTCCGACGAAGGGGATCCGCTCGGAGAAGCGCTCAGCCGTTTCCGTGGAGGGGGTGATCGGATATCCGGCGAAAAAGCGGCAGCCGGCGGCCAGGCCGCCCTCGGCGATGGCAAAATCGCCGTCGAGATAATGAGCGCCGGTCAGAACGCCCTTAGGGTCTGCTTTCACTTTCCTCACCTTTTTCCTCCTCTTTCTTGAGAGTGACGAATATCGCGAACTCCGGGCAGATGGCTTCGCAAAGCTGACAATAGATGCATTCGTCCGCCTTGACCACGCGGGGCGGGTGGTAGCCTTTCTTGTTGAACTCCTCGGAGAGCTCGAGAACATCGCGGGGACAGAATTCGACGCAAAAGCCGCAGCCCTTGCACCTTTCTTTGTTGATATGGATATTGCCTTTTTTGGGTCTGAGATTGCCGAAACGGATGGTCATGATTCCCTCAGATCAGGCCCTTTTCTTGAAGAAGCGGCCTGGGATTCACATAGTGGAGATCAAGACGAAGGTCTTTCTCTTCGCAGCCCAAGGCAAGGGCCAGAAGCTGGGTGAAATAGAGGATCGGGAGACCCTTGAATCCGGAATACTTCTCGGCCGTTTGCTTTTGTCGGAAATCCAGGTTGAAAGCACAGAGGGGGCAGCTGACCGAGACCACCTCGGCGCCGCGGTTCTGGGCGGACGTCAGAATACTGTAGGTCCGCTCAACGACATTCTCCGGTTTGTCGACCGTCTGATAGGCCCCGCAACATTCCGTCTTATAGGGAAAATCGACCGCTTCCGCCCCGAGGACGACCGCCAGGTCGTCGAGGACGGTCGGGTTCTCCATGTCGTCCAGGCCGATCTCTTTGGGGCGGACGAGGAGGCAACCGTAATAACTGGCCACTTTGAGACCGTGAAGGGGTTTTTTGACCTTCTGGCCGATGGTTTCGAAGCGGATATCATCTCGGAGCAATTCCAGAAGGTGCCGGACCTTCACATCCCCCTGATAGGCGATCTTTTCCTCGTCCATGAATTTATGGATCTTCTCCAGGCTCTCCGGATCGGCCTTGATCCGTTCGTTGACCCGCTTG
>JAFGRZ010000203.1 GCA_016934895.1 Candidatus Aminicenantota bacterium | reverse complement strand
GCCCTGGTCCTCTACGGGGGTTCGCCGCACGACACGGCGGCTCTCTTGAACCGGCTCCAGCGGGAATCCACGCTGCCCCTCCTCGTCACGGCGGACTTCGAGGGCGGACCCGGGCAACAGATCGCCGGGGCGACCGAGTTTCCGGCGAACATGGCGCTTTCGGCCGCGGGATCTGAGGAATTGGCCTACGAACTCGGCCGGGCAGGGGCCGCGGAAGGACGGGCCGTCGGCATCCATGTCACCTATTCGCCGGTCGTCGACGTCCAGACGCGTCCGGACAATCCCGTCCTGGGCGTCCGCTCTTTCGGTCCCGATATCGAGCTCCTGGGTCGGATGGCCGGCGCCTACATCCGCGGCTACCAGGAGAACGGGATGCTGGCCACGGCCAAGCATTATCCGGGCCGGGGGGATGTGGATCTCATCCCCGGGACCGAGTTCGCCGTCAACAATAAAAGCGCCGGAGCGGTCGAAGCGGAGGACTTCCGGGCCTTCCAAAAAGCCATTGACGCCGGGGTTACCTACATCATGAGCGAGCACATCGCCGTCCCCTCAGTCACGGAAGGTTCCGACCTGCCGGCCAGCGTGGAAAAAGCGCTGGCCGCGGATTGGCTCCGCGACCGCCTCGGATTCAAAGGGATACTGACCACGGACGACATGTGGTACCCCAAGGTCGTCGAGCGGTTCGGGGCCGTCGAGGCCTGCCTCATGGCCGTCGAAGCGGGACACGATGCCATCCTCAAGCCGGCCGACGCCATAGCCGTTATAGGAGGGCTTGTGGAGGCCGTTCGGTCGGGGCGCTTCGCCGAGGACCGCATCGACCGCTCGGTGAAGAAGATCCTCTATTGGAAGGCCCGGCTCAACCTCCATCGGAACAGGTTTGTCGAGTTGGATCGCATCCCCTCGATGGTCGGCATCAAACAGCACCACGAACTGGCCGAGCGGATCGCCCACCGGTCCATCACATTGCTGAAGAACGACGGGATTCTTCCGGTGGATCCCTCGAAAACGGCCAAAACCGTCCATCTCTCGATTCAGAAAAAAGAGATCGATCCGGCTCCGGCCGCGGTCGCATCCAAGCTGACCGCGGCCTTCCCCGGAATTCGGTCGTATTTCCTGGGGCCGTACACTTCGACCGAGCGGTACCGGGAAGCTCTGGAGTCGGTCCGGAACGCCGATTTGGTGCTGGTTTCGTTGTTCAGCCAACGCACGGTTTATATTGACAACGGGCCGCTCAGAAAGGAAGCCCTCGAATTCCTCGGCCGGGTGTTCCGGCTGAAGCCGGCGTCCGCCGTGGTGATGTCCTACGGGAATCCCTACTTGGCCGAAAGCGTGAAGGAAGCCGCGGCCGTCGCGGTCGGCTACGGAGAAGGCGGGTTTTACGGAAACCAGATCATCTACGCCGACTCCTTGATCAAGCTGATCAAGGGCGAAATCAAGCCCATGGGCCGGCTTCCTGTGGCCGTCTCGGCTTCATTCCCGGTGGGCAGCGGTATTGTCGACTGAGCGGAAAGACTCCCTCTTCCGCGCCCGTTTTCCGGGAAGTCCGGGGATCGCCGAGGGCGAGCCGCCGTAATTGGAATGATATCGCCATAAAGAGATGAGGAGGTCGCGATGAAACGAAGCGCCGGCGCCCGGGGGCAAACCGGGCTGGGCCTGATTTTCATCCTTCTGTTCTTAGGCGCGGCGGGATCCTGGGCCCAGGACCAGCTCAGCGTCATCACCAGGAAGCAGCCGGGCCGGCGGATGCGCGATTCGAGCGGACTTTTCGACCCCGAATCGAACGCCGACTCCTTCCGGATCGAGCCGGGAGAAACCGTCGTCCTGGCCGACCTCGACGGTCCCGGGGAGATCCAGCACATCTGGTTCACCATCGCCGGCCAGGACCGCCGCTACCCGCGGACGCTCGTCTTCCGGATCCACTGGGACGGATCGCCGGTGCCGTCCGTGGAAACTCCGGTGGGGGATTTTTTCGCCGCCGGGAACGGCATGAGAGCCAACGTCAGCACCCTGCCGATCGAAGTCACGTCTTACGGCCGCGCCCTCAACTCCTATTGGAAGATGCCCTTCCATAAGAAGGCGAGATTGACGATGACCAATGAGGGGCCGGGGAGAATCACTTCCTGCTATTTTTATATCGACTGGGTCAAACTGGACTCTCTCCCTCCGGACTCACTCTATTTTCATGCCCGCTACAACCAGGAATGGCCCGTCGTGCCGTTCACTTACTACACCCTGCTCGAAGTCGAGGGCGACGGACAGTACGTCGGCAGCGTTATCAGCCTGCACAGCTCCGTCGGAAGCTGGTTCGGTGAGTCCGATGATCACTTTTACATCGACGGGGAGGAAGAACCGAGTCTCGTGGGCACGGGCTATGAGGATTACTTCTCGGATGCCTGGAACCTGCGCCTGTTCTCCAACCTGAACGCCGGGATCACTATCCGTGAATGGAACAGCGAAGACGCCCGGATCACCGGCTACAAATGGCACATCCAGGACCCGATACCGTTCCGGAAATCGCTCAAGGTGGAGGTGGAAAGGCGGAGCTACGTGGCGGTAGAAGACGCCCGGACGGGCGAAACGGTCCGGGGTGATTTCAAATACCGGGCGGATTTCTGTTCATCGGTGGCCTTCTGGTACCAGAAAACGGTGGCCTCCCCTTGGAAACCTTTTCCTCCGGTGAATGAACGGCTGATGCCCGAGGTCTGGGTGGAGCCCCGGGAAATGGCGGAGCTTCCCCCGGAGACGTCGCCGCTTCGATTTACCCCCGGCCTGAAACCGCAGGCCGCTTCGAACCGGACGGGCTGGCAGAAGCAGATGTTCATCATGGAGAACGACCGGGTCGGCTCCTGGCTGGAAATTCCTTTCGAGATCGCCGAGGCCGGCCGCTATTCGATATCCGTGTTTCCCATCCTCTTCAAGGAAAACGGGATCTGGAAACTGAGCTTGAAGGGGCCCGGAGCGGACACGGTCCTCGAGCCGCTCCTTGATCTGTGGGATCCGTATTTAACCTGGAAAGAGAATTATCCGGAAAACGAGGTCTTCGGGACCAATATCGAAAGAAAGGTGGGGATCCTCGACCTCCAGCCGGGACGATACGTTTTCCGGTTCGAATGCGTGGGCAGCCACCCGCTCTCCTTCGATCCCGGCACGGG
>JAFGRZ010000033.1 GCA_016934895.1 Candidatus Aminicenantota bacterium | reverse complement strand
GGCAGGCCGCCGCAGAATGAGATGAAGCTGAGGAGCTTCCCGCCTTTGTCATGGATCTCATGAATGACCCGCATCGCCTCCATGTGGTCGATCCCGGGATCGAGCCCCAGCTCATTGAGGATGATGACGCCCGCCTTCCGGGCGTCCGGATCGAGCGTCTTCATGGCGTCGCTGACATAGGAGGTGGTGACCATGTGTTTTTTGAACCCGATACAGAGCTCGGCGACCTTGGGGTGGAAGGCATAGGGGACCATGCTGATGACCAGGTCGGCGGCGGCGACTTCATTCTTCAGCGCCTCTTCACTCTTCAAGTTGAGCTCCTTGGCGACGCCGCGGGGATGCCCTTCGATGAGCTTCACCGCCTTGCTCACCGTCCGGCTGGCCACCTCGACTTGGAGGTCGGGCTGACCGAGGAGATACCTGACAAGAGGTCTGGCGACAAGTCCTGCGCCAAGGATCAAAACCTTCTTCATGGATGACTCCTTTTTGTGGCAGAGATGAATTCGCGCATATATGTATATTCCGGAGTGAATTCCCCCCGGAAAAGGATGACCGCCTTTTTCAGGGGAGCCGGCAGCCGGCAGCGATCAAAATCGGCCCGGAAATCCGCGGCGACGAGGCCCGGGATAAAGGGCTTCAGGGTTTGGCTGAAAAAGACGGACGATTCGAGGGCGATCTCAGCCGGCAGGTTGTCCACGGCCATCACCGTCGGACCCCGTCCCGAAAATCCCGTGACGGCCTCCTCCCTGTCCACGTCATAGGTGAAGACGGGATGAGCGGGATCGGTGCAGCGGACGGTGCACTCTACGCTCCCTTCGACGTCGCAGGAGATATCCCCGATGACCCGGAGGCGCGGCGCGCCCGTCTCCCCCCACAGTGTTTTCAAGAATTCCTTGGTCACAAAGCGCGGATACTGCGGAGCCCAATAAATGGCGTTGATGAAAACGGTCAGGCAAGGCAGGAAGCGGTCCAGCACCGGCCGGTAGTTCCCGGGATTCCGGTAGTAGTCCTGGAGGTCAAAACCCGGCCGGCCGGAGTCGGGCACGACCATGTCTTCTTCCTTGAAGACGGTCTTATACACTCTCTTCCCGGAGTACTCCCTATTCTTGAACAACGCCTCGATCTCGCCCGGGGCCACGGTCTCGAAAGGAAGAAGGTCGAAGATCTCCTGCGCTCCCTGGGAGACGTGGCCGTATCCGGCGAATCCAAAAACGAGCGGAACCAGGGAAGAATCAAGGCCTTGATTTTGGATCGCCCAGCCGGTTTTTTGGATGGCCTCCTTGGCCTCGACCAGGCTGGCATAATCGATGGTCTGACGGATATCGACGAAAGGATTCTCGATCCCCTCCCGGCGGAGACGCTGACCCAGCGCCCAGAGCGTGTCGATCATCCCCGCCTGGCCGGCCTGCCGGCCGAAAAAGACCAGGCGGCGGCCTTCGTCATCGACGATCCGCTCATAATCGATCAGAGTGGCCCGACGCTCCATCATCCGTTTCAGCATCGGCATGTTGTGGGGTTGTCCCTTAATCGTGTGCGAAAAGAACAGATAAACCGTCTCGTCCCGAAAGAATGACAAGGGGATTTCTTTCACAGCCAGCACAAAGGAGCAGGAAGAAAGGTCCTCGGAGACCGTCACTCCTTCCCTCCGGTAGTCCTCTTCGGCGAAAACGCGAATCGGAGAGGGCTGGATCCGGACGTCCAGGGAAAGCTCCCTGATCAATTCCCGGGCATGAACCGGGATCAGGGGGGCGCGACGCTCCCAAGGATTTTTGTCTTCGCGGCGGATGCCGAGTGATATCTTGGGGCTCAAAAAAGTGTCCTTTGGAGATTGAAAGTATGACACAAAGGGGACCGTCCGGTCAACCTGATCCCCGGGATCAGGATCGCTTTTTCCGTGATGGGCTGGGGGGCCGCGAGAAAAGTTGACTTGCCCGGGCGTTCTGGTTATTATCCGGACATGATCCAGCTCTTCAACACGCTGACGGGACGGAAGGAACCGTTCGTCCCGCTGACCCCCGGCGAGGTCAAGATGTACACCTGCGGCCCGACCGTCTATGACTTCGCCCATGTGGGGAACTTCCGGGCGTACCTCTTCGAAGACCTGCTCAAGAGGTTCCTCGTATTCAGCGGTTTCAAAGTCATTCATGTCATGAACATCACGGATATCGACGACAAGACCATCCGCGGAGCCAAGGCACAGGGAGTCGATCTCAATACCTATACCCAAAAATATATCGATGCTTTTTTCTCCGACCTCAAAATCCTCAATGTCGCCCTTGCGGACCGCTATCCGCGCGCGACCGAGCACATCCCCGAGATGGTCGCCATCGTCAAGAGACTCATCGAGAAAGGCTTCGCCTACGAAAAAGAGGGGTCCTATTATTTCAGCATCGCCAAGTTTCCCGCCTACGGACGGCTTTCCAAAATCAACCGGGACGAGCTGCAGCCCGGGCAGCGGGTCGACCGGGATGAATACGAGAAGGAAAACGTCCACGACTTCGCCCTCTGGAAAGCGAAAAAGGAAGACGAGCCGTTCTGGGAGACCGAGATCGGCCCCGGCCGGCCGGGCTGGCACATCGAGTGCTCGGCCATGAGTTCCAGGTACCTCGGCGAAACCTTCGACATCCACTGCGGCGGGGTGGACAACATCTTCCCCCACCACGAGAACGAAATCGCCCAATCCGAGGCGTCCAGCGGGAAAAAATTCGTCCATTACTGGCTCCATTGTCATCACCTCATCCGCGACGGCGAGAAGATGTCGAAGTCCAAGGGGAACACAATCACCATTCCGGAGATATTGAAAGTCAAGGACAACCCGGCCGCGCTGCGTTTTCTTCTCCTCTCGACCCACTACCGCAAAACCTTGAATTTCACCTTCGAAGCCCTCGACCAGGCCGAAGCCGCCCTCAACCGGATCAACGAATTCGCGGGCGAGGTGAAATCCGGAGATTTTCCGGAAGGCGAAACCCCGGCCGTCGGGGAGCTCGTCGAAGAAACGGAGCAAAAATTCCGGGACGGCCTGGGCGACGACCTCAATATCTCCGTCGCCGTGACGGCCGTTTTCAACATGATCAAGAAATCGAACAGCCTGATCCGCCAAGGAAGAGTGAAGAAGAGAGATGCGGAAAAATTGTTCCGGTTCCTGCAATCCATCAATCTGGTCCTAGGGGTGATCTCCCCCACCATAAAGCTGCGCGCCTCGGTGACGGTCCAAGCAGATGTTAAGCCCCGGCTGACCGTGACTCCGGGAAGCCGGGAGGCCGAACCCCAGCTTGGGATTACAGAAGCACATCTCGAAAAGATCCAGCTGCGCGAAAAAGCCAG
>JAFGRZ010000202.1 GCA_016934895.1 Candidatus Aminicenantota bacterium | reverse complement strand
GGAGCGCCGCAGACCGGGCACTTGTCGGGCGCATCGCCCTCGACCGTGAAACCGCAGACGCTGCAGACATGGACGGGAAAATAGCCCAGGTCTTGTCCCTTGTCCACCGCTTCTTTCGCCCGCCTATAGAGACCGGCGTGGACTTTCTCGGCCTCGAAGGCGGCATTGAACCAGAAAAGCGCGTTTTTCTCGCCCTCACTCTCGGCAACGGCCTTGAATTCGGGATACATGTCCCTGATTTCGTAATCCTCACCGTCCACCGCATCCTGCAGGTTTTGGGCGGTCTTCCGGATTCCGGACAAGGCCTTGAGATGGTTGGCGGCATGCACCTGTTCGGCATAGCTGTTGGCCCGGAACAGGCGGGCCACGTTGGTGAGTTTCTCTTTCTCCGCCGCGTCGGCGAAAGCCTTGTATTTCATATGGGCCTGGCTCTCACCGGCAAAAGCCGCCTTCAGATTGTCCTCGGTCTTCTTTCTCATGAAAGCCTCCTATATGGAAACCATTTTCTTTATGGCCCCCCTGGCTCTCCGGCTGACGGCCGAAGGGACCTCGACCCTGTCTTTCATCTCCTCCAAAGTCCGGAGGACCTTGATCAGGGTGATCTTTTTCATGTTCGAGCAGAGCGCTCTCTCCTTGACCGGGTAAAACGCCGTCCTCGGGCTCTCTTTGCGCAGCCGGTGAAGGATGCCGACCTCGGTGCCGACGAGAACCTCCCGGGCCGCCGTCTCGCGCGCCGCCTTGACCATGAAACCCGTGGAAATCACCCTGTCCGCGAGGTCGATCACTTCAGGCCGACACTCGGGATGGACCCAGACCTCGGCCGCCGGATGGGCGTTTTTCGCGGCCAGAACGTCCCGGGCCAGAATCCGATTGTGGACATAGCAGTAGCCGTCCCAGGCGATGATCTTCTTCCGGGTCTCACGGGCGACGAAGGCGGCCAGGTTTTTGTCGGGCACGAAAAGAACCTCCTCATCCGGGAGGGACAGCACCACCCTGACGGCGTTCGATGAGGTGCAGCAGATGTCGGATTCCGCCTTGACGTCGGCGGTCGTGTTGACATAGCAGACAACCGGCCGTCCCGGGTAACGGGCCTTCCAGTCCCGCAACTCCGGCGCCGTGATCATATCGGCCATGGGACAACCCGCCCGGGGATCAGGAAGAAGGACGGTTTTCCGGGGGGAAAGGATGGCCGCGGTTTCGGCCATGAAATGGACGCCGCAGAAAACGATCACCTCCGCGTCGCACCGGGCCGCTTCCTGGCTCAACCCGAGGGAATCTCCGGTGAAATCGGCAATGTCCTGGACTTCGCCGATCTGGTAGTTGTGGGCCAGGATGACCGCGCGGCGCTTTTTCCGGAGTTCTTGAATCCGCTCGATGATTTCGTTTCTGGTCATTTTGTGTCTTCGTTTTTTCTAAAGAAAGCCCGGCCGGACGGGTTCAGATCAGGGCGAAGCCTATCCGGCTCTGAGATCGGCCCCGCAATGGACGCATTTCTCTTCGCCCTTTTTCGTGGCCTTCCCGCAATGCGGGCACTCCTCGAGTTCTACCCGGCAACGCGCGCAGATGGCCTCCAATCCCTCGAGGGGCCCATCGCAATAAGGGCAGTGAACCTTTTTGGGACCAAGCTCCTCTTTTTTCCCCGGCTCCGGCGCCTCCTCGCCCTTCATTTTTTTCTTGTAATCCTCGATGGCGGCGTGAAGGGCATCGGCTCCCAGGTTCGAACAATGGAGCTTGTTTTTGGGCAGGCCGCCGAGCTCCTTGGCCACGATCTCGTTGGTGATCTTCATGGCTTCGTCTAGGCTCTTGCCGATGGCCATCTCGCTGACGATACTGGAGACGGCGATGGCCGCGCCGCAGCCGAAGGTCTGGAACTTGACGTCTTCCAGCCGGTCATCCTTGACCTTGATGCTGAAGGTCATCATATCGCCGCAGACCGGATTGCCGACCTTGCCGACGCCGTCGGCGTCCTTGATCATCCCGACGTTGCGGGGATTCTGGAAATGGTCCATGACTTTATCGGTATAGATCATGTCTTCTTCTCCTCCAGGAATTCATTGTAGAGGGGCGACATCTTCCGCAGCCGGTCGATGATGGGCGGAAAGACGTCGAGGAGATAATCGATATCCTCTGCCGTCGTGGAGTCGATCAGGCTGAAAACGAGCGATCCCTGGGCCAAAGCATGATCGATCCCCATAGCCAGGAGAACATGCGACGCCTTGAGCGCCCGCGAAGTGCAGGCCGAGCCGCTCGAAGCGGCGATGCCTTTCATGTCCAGGTTCAGGAGCATGGCCTCTCCCTCGATGAACTCGACGCAGAAGCTGGCGTGATGAGGCAACCTTTGCTCCCGGTGTCCGGTCAGATAGACACGGTCCACCTTTTGAGGGAACCGTTCGATCAGACGGTCGCGGAGGGATTTCATTCGGCCGGCGCGCTCGGACAAACTCTCCAGGGCGAGCTCGGCCGCCTTGCCCAAGCCGACGATTCCGGCAACGTTCTCCGTACCGGCGCGGCGGCCGCTTTCCTGGATGCCGCCGTCGATGAGAGGCAGAATCCGCGTTCCTTTCCTGAGAAAAAGGGCGCCGCTTCCCTTGGGACCATAGAACTGGTCGGCGGCCAGGCTCAGGGCGTCGGCGCCCAACTCCCGGACATCCAGGGGGATGTTTCCGGAGGCGGCGACGGCATCGGTGTGGATCGGGATGCCCTCCGCACGACATACCCCGGCGATCTCGGCCAGAGGCTCGATCGTCCCCACCTCGCTCGAGGCCAGGATAATGGACACGAGGACCGTCTCCTTCTTCAGAGCCCTCTTGACGTCCTCCGGGTCGACCCGTCCGTCCCGGTCGACCGGGACCAAGGTCGCGGAAAAACCGAACTTCTCCAAGCTCTTCGCGGCCTGGAGAACGGATGGGTGCTCGATGGCTGAAAGGACCACATGCCGGCCTTTGTCCCGACGGGCCAGGGCTATCCCTTTGACGGCGAAATTATTGGACTCCGAACCGCATGAGGTGAAGGAGATCTCGCT
>JAFGRZ010000201.1 GCA_016934895.1 Candidatus Aminicenantota bacterium | reverse complement strand
CGGTGTTGAGCCCGGCCATGACGAAGTAGCCGAAAAGAAACCATGGGAAGGCCCTGGCCCAGTTGACCCGTTTTTTTTCACGGACGGCAACCTGGAGATAGGTCCTGGTGAACCAGGCCGCGATCAGGAAAGCCAGGGGAGCCATGAAACAATTGCGGACGAGCTTGACGGCCGTGGCCGTCTTTCCGGCGAGATCGGAGAAGATGAATCCCGCGCCGACAACCTGGGGAGTGGCGTGAATGGCCGTGCCCGCGAAGACCCCGAAAGCGACATCGCCCACTCCGAAGGCTTTGGCGATCTGAGGATAAAAAAGGATGGCCGCCAAGCCCCAGAGTGTGATCGTTCCGATGGCATAGCACGTTTCATCTTCCTTGGCTTTGATGAGAGGCGCGGTGATGGCGATGGCGGACCCGCCGCAGATCGTCGTGCCTACAGAAAGGAGCGTCGACAAGGTGGGGGAGAGCCGGAACATCCGGCCGAGCGCGTAGATCGCAAAGTAGCTCACCGTCATGGTCACCAGGATGATGACCAGCATCCGCAGCCCCTGGGAGCCGATGTCCTTGAAATTCAGCGTGGCGCCGATAAGGATAACGCCCCAGATAAGCGGTTTTTCGAATTGCCTGATGCCGGAGTGGAAAAACGCCGGGACCAGGCCGACGTTCCGGGCGAGAAGGCCGATAACGACGGCCAGGGCCGTCGCCTCCAGGGGGTGTTTTCCACCGGCTACGACGAGGTTGGAGAGGAGGAGGGATATAACGCCGACCGCGACCATGAGGAGCCAGCCGGGGATGAATTCTTTTTTCATGAGGGTGTCCTGCCGTGCAAGCTTCTCAGCGGATCAGAATGAGCTCGGTTAGCGGCGGCGTCAGATAGCGGGCGCCGTCCTTTTCGACGATCACCATCTCCTGGAAATGCATTCTCAGGTTGCCCCCGTGCGCATCGGAATAAACCCCGAGGCTCGGCTCCACGGCATAGATATCGTTCTCGTGGATCTTCATCCGGATTTTCTCCCCGTAGGCCTTCCAGGGCGGACCGAGGATGGCGCCCAGCCCGTGCACCCAGACTCCGGTCGTATGGCCGGTGGCGTGCGGATATTCCGGGAAACCGGCCTTTTTGACCACCTCCCTGGCCGCGAGGTCGACTTCATATCCGGTGGCGCCGGGCTTGATCTTGGCGACGGCCGCCCGGGTGGCCTCAAGACCCGTCGCGAAAAGTCTCCGGATGAGCTCCGGAGGCTCCTTTTCCCCCTCGCGCAGGATGTACGCGGCCTTGTTCAGGTCGGACATGTGGCCCTCGATGAGAAATCCCGAGTTGATGACGACGAGGTCGCCGTGCTCGATAACCTTGTCGCTGGGCGGCCGGCCCAGCCGGAAGGCGCTGACCGTGACGGTCGGGCACCACCATTCCTGCCAGCCCGGGCCCATCCCTTCTTCCTTCATCCTTTTGCGGATGTGATCGAAGATCCCTCTGGCCGTCGTCACTCCCGGCTTGATCAGGCGAAGAGTTTCGATGGTGATTTCCGCTGACTTGCGGCTGGATTTCTCGATGAGCTGGATTTCCGCGGCGACCTTGCGGTTCCAGAGCGAGACGATGACCATTTCCGCCGGGACGACCCGTGCCGCAAGCTCTTCTCCGACCGCCCGGTCGAACATCCGCTTCATCCCATAGCTCAGCCCGTCCGCGACGCCTTCGTCCTCCGAGAAGTTGAGGCCGATGGTTTTCGGGTTCAATTCCCGAAGCACCCGGCCCAGGCTTTCCAGGAATTCGCTGTGGCCTTTTTCTCGGTTGTAGGTATACTTCAGGACCTTCTTGTAAATCCCCGTGTCCCCGACGGCTTTGGCCTCGCTTTCCGCGACGAGGGCGATCCGTTCGCCCGACACGGTGAAGATGAAAGCCGCCGGGACCTTGACCTCTTCGCCGCCGATGTATTCGACGATCGGGTCGAGCTGAATGTCGCGCTCCCAGATCACGTTGGTCATGTCGTCGCAGGGGTCCCGGGTCAGGGTGACCCAGCAGTCGACCCCGTATTCCTCCATGATCGGAACGAGGTGCTCGTCCAGCTTGCTTTTCCTGATGAGGTCGCGGAGCTCCGGGTTGGTGTATCGGTAGCCGAACTGCGCGGCCAAGTCAAGGACGAGGAAAAGACAGAGTGTTGTGAACAGAAGCAGCGGCCTTCTCAAGACGGCCTCCTTTCTAGTCTTTCAGGCGGAATAACTTCCGAAGAGAAGGATATTATGGGACGAGCCCCTTCTCTTTCATCAACCTCTCGATCTTATCGATCTCGAGCGACAGGAATTCACATATTATGAGATGGCTTCGATCACTTCGCGCTCTCGCAATGACATGAAGACACCGTCTCCCGAGGGAGAGAGAATTTTTCACTCTTCATTCCTTCCATAATTCCGGACATGTCCAGGCTAGCGCTTCTCCGGGGCCTGAGGTGGGATCCGGTTGTGCTCGACGAGCATCTTGAGGTACCAGTCGGGGAATTTGAGCGGCTGGCGCTTGCGCGTCGCGGTGTCATAGATCCAGAGCTTGTTGTACTTGACGAGCAGGCTGTCGCCGAGCTGCCACCATGCGTTGATCACCGCCGAGGCGTTGTTGAAACAGTAATCCGTCAGGAACTGCCGGGCCTTGGCCGGGTCTTTTTTGTGGATCTCCAGAGCCAGACCGTCGATCCCGGGCGTCCTCTCTACGGCCGTGAGCTCGTATTTCTCCTGAGCCTGGCGGACATCCTCTATGGCCAGCGAATAGAGCACCTGGGTATGGAAATCGACATAATCGAACGCCCATCTTGCCGAATCGCGGCTGAACGTCCAGTGATCGCCGATCTCGAAGGATTTCGGAATCCCGGTGACGCCGATATAAAAAGGCATATAGCAAGAAGTGTCCTGGGAGCCGAAGGCCAGCCAAACGATCCCGCCGATGGGATGGGGAAGCCCGCTCCGGCACTGGGTCACGGTCACATACTCGGCGCGGTTGACGCCGATGATGCGCGATGTGCTGTATCTCTGGTCTTCGAGTTGGAATCCGTAGGGGAGGAAATTGGGGTTGGCGAACGGCCCGCCCTGGAGACCCCGGGCGGGATCGAAGGGCGTCCCCTCACACTTATCTCTGGTCATCACCATGACGTCATGCACAGAGAGTTTCTTTTCGGGCTTGATGGAGAAAGGGAGGTCCATGTTCGGGATTTCCGGGCTGAACTTCTGGGACGGCGCGACCAGATCGAAGAACCGCCACAGCCGGACGCGGGAGCCGTTGCTCGAAGCGGCGCTCACCTCGTTGGGCGAATAGGCCCGCTTCCAATTGAACGCTTTCCCGCTCTTGGGATCGTAGAATTTCTGCTCGACGGCGAAGTCGACGACGTTTGGCGAGAACATGAAATAGTCGGGATTGTTCATATCGATCTCGCCGATCCGCGACTCGTTCGGGCAGACGCTGACGTGGTCGTCGGGAACGCGCTGGGCGCACCAGACCGCGCCCGGCTTTCCGCTCTGGGGCGTCCACAGCGGGCCGACCGGCATGATCTCGAAGATCCAGACCTCGTGGGGGTCGGAAAGAGCGAGCATTTCGCCCGTATCGGTGAATCCGTAGCCGTATTTCTCGGCCAACTCACCCATGATCTTGACGGCCTCACGCGCCGTCGTGGCCCTTTCCATGGCGAGCAGGGTCAGCATGGTGATGTCGAACTTGGCGGTCGGGGTATTATTTTCCATCTTCTTCTGAGTGCCGATCGTGGATTCGCCGATGGCCACCTGGTTGTCGTTCATGTAGCCGAATGAGCCGTGGATATAGCCGAACGTATGGGCGGGTTGAGGGATCTCCAGGCCGGTATCGTTGTCCTTGATTCTCTCCCACTTCAGGCCGACTTCGGGCGGGTAGGCGTGGAACTGGTCGATATGGTAGATTTTGCGGGTCGAGCCGGCCGGCCAATCGACGGCGGGGATGTAGCGGAAGGTCCAATCGCAGACGCCGCAGTCGCACGTGTGGGTGGTCATGACCGAGCCGTCGACCGACGCGTCCTTGCCGACGATAATGACGGTGCAGGCTTCCGCTGCCAGGTCTCCCCGGCCGGAAACGCATGTTTCTGTGTCCTCAGGGGAAGAAGCGGATAGGCGGATGAAGGCGATGACCGCGAACAACAGGATCCCGAACCAGAAAGCCTTTTTCCAATTCATCTTTGATCTCCTTTCGTGAACCCTATTTATATAAGGGCGCCGGGCCTCTGTCAATAAACCACTTTGACGAGGCACAGCCCCCTGGCGGGGGCGGTCGGGCTTTTCAAGGTTCGTTTCCTCCCGGCGAAGAGATCTTCGATCGCCCGCGGCTCGACCTTGCCTCGTCCCGCCTCGATGAGCGTCCCGACGATCGTCCGGACCATGTAGCGGAGGAAGCCGTCGGCCTCGATCGTGAAGATGATCTGCGAGCCTCTTTTCTGAATCTCGGACCGTCTGACCCGGCGCACCGGATAGAGGAGCCGATTCGATGAAAAAGCGGAGAAATCCGCTTCTCTCTTGAACCTCTCCGCCCCATCAGCCATCCTTTCGAGATCAAGGGGACCCGGCCAGTGGAGAACGTAACGGAGAAGAAAGGGACTGATCCGGGGCGAGTTGAGGATCCGGTATCGATAGACCTTAGACCGGGCCGATCTTCGGGCATGGAAGCCGGGCGGGGCAGAACCCGCCGAGAGAATCCGGACGTCGCCGGGAAGGAGGGCGTTGAGCGCGCGCCGAAGCGCATCGCCTTGAAGGCGAAGCGCGGCCTCGAAGCTGGCCACCTGGCCCTGGGCGTGAACACCGGCGTCGGTCCTTCCGGCCCCGGCGACGGCGATTCTCTTTCCGCAGAGCTTGGCCAGGGCCTTTTCGATCACTCCTTGGACCGTCCGCTTGTCGGGCTGCCTCTGCCACCCGCAAAAATCCGTGCCGTCGTAGCTCAGGACGAGCTTGGTTACACGCATTCGTTCAGGGCCATCTGGACGGCCTCCTCGGGAGTCTTCGCCTTGATCACTCCCTTGATGTCCCAGGTATCCAGGCCGATGACCTTCTTGCCGTAAATATGGCCGTAGGCGATCTCCGAAAGGGTTCCGTATTCTCCAGCGACCGCGATCAGCACGTCTGAATTCAAGGCCACCAGGGAATTCCGGCCGTACCCCAGGCTCGTGACGATGGGGAGGTCGATGGATGCGTTGGCCTCGCCGGGGCTCGTGCCGGGAAGGAGGCCGATGGTCAGGCCGCCGGCCTTCTTGGCGCCGGAGGCGGCCGCCTCCATCACCCCCCCCAGCCCGCCGCAGACGAGGATGGCGCCGGCTTCACCGATCGCCTGGCCGACCCGGAAGGCCATTAAAATGGCTCGGTCGTCCGGGCGGCTCGCGCCGATCACTCCGATGCGGATCTTTTTTCTCCATTCGCTCATTGCTCTTGTCCCTTGATTCTCCTATGTATCACAGTCCTCCGACCCTTTTCAATCAGATTCTCAAGAGCGCCGCGCCGTCCTGATTGAATGAAGGGCCCGGATGGACTAAAATCCATTCTGCGTCTATGATATCCGGGAAGGAGAAAAACCATGCCCGCGTTTTTCGAAGCCAAAAGCCTGACTCCGGATGAGCAAAAAAGGCTGGCCGCCGAGGTCGAAAAAAGGATCTCCGAAAAGATGAAAGACGGCGCCCTGACGGAAAGGGATGTCCGCGAGATCGAAGAGATGCGGCTCAAGCCCCTGCCGGACATCCAGGACGTTCAGAATGTTTATGAAGACCATCTGTTCAAGGAAGATAACGACTAGGGGGGAGACGAGATGAGTCCCAAGAAAATCGAGATCGATTATGACCATATTGATGTGACCGGGATCATGGACCAGATCAAGAGGAAGGCCGCCGCCGAAGCGGGGGGAATTTCCGGCCCGTCGAGCCCGGAGCGGACTCCGCCGCCCGCGCCTGAACCGGAGGCCGGGCCGGGAAGGGCGAGGCGGCTTCTGCTCCGGCTGATGTCCCCCCTCCGGCCGCTGATCAAGCTCCTCATCCTTCCCGTCGCCGAGGAGCATCGCCAGTCCCTCCTCTTGCTCGACCGGGCCAACAGAAGGATCGACCGGCTGGAACATGACCGCGACCGGGCCTTCGAGCAGCTCGACCGCCTCAGGGAATATACGAAACTTCTTCACCATCTCTGTCACAATCTCGTCGTCGAGATGAGCAAACTGAAGATCGAGGAGGAGACGCTGAAGACGAAAACGCGGATCCTGGAAAAGGATTTCGAGTTCCTGGGAAAAAGGGAAAAGGCCCTGGAAAAAGAAATTTTCGAATGAAAAACGCCCGATGAACATCCACCAGTTCTCGACCTCGCTGACCTACGGCGATGCCATCTCCGACGAGATGCTCGAGATCCAGAAGGTTTTGCGGGACCAGGGCCATCAGTCCGAGATCTTCACCCGCTTCTTCGACCCGCGGCTGGCCGGCCTGAGGCGGGATTACCGCGAATACCGGAAACTCAGCGCGGCCGCTAACGTCGTCATCTTCCATTTCTCCATCGGATCGCCCGTGTCCAAACTGTTTTTCCGCCTTCCCGACCGCAAGATCATGATCTACCACAACATTACACCCCATGTGCACTTTGTCGACTGGCACCGCATCCTCGCCCGGGAGTGCTACAAAGGCCGGCTCGAGCTCAGGCTTTTCGTGGACAAGGTGGATCTGGCGGTCGGCGACTCCGAATTCAACCGCCGCGAGCTCGAAGCCGCCGGCTATCCGCGGACCGGAGTGCTGCCCATCCTGATGGACTTCTCCAAGTTCGACGGGCCGGGCGATCCGGTGACGAAGCGGCTCTTTGGGGACGGCAAGACGACGGTCCTGTTCGTCGGCCGGGTCATCCCCAACAAGAAATTCGAGGACGTCATCAAGACGTTCCGCCTCTACCAGAAATATTTCAATTCCGATTCCCGCCTGGTCCTGGCCGGCGACTATCGGGGCCTGGAAAGATATCACGCATCGCTTCTCGCGCTCGTCGACCGGCTCGCCGTCAAGGACGTGCATTTCACGGGGCACGTCGATTTCGGAGAGCTCCTGGCCTATTTCGACCTGGCGGACGTTTATCTCAGCCTCAGCGAGCACGAGGGTTTCGGCGTTCCCATCCTCGAGGCGTTCTCTAAGAGAATCCCGGTCATCGGGTTCGACGCCGGCGCGGTCGCGGAGACCATGAACGGGGGAGGCGTCCTCGTCCGCGACAAGGACTTTTTCAAGATCGCGGCTCTCATCGACGTTCTGGTTCGCGACCGGGGATTGCGTCAAGCGGTCATCCGGGGCCAACTCAGGGCCGGAGAAAGGTACAGCCGGGAGACCGTCGCCCGCGTCCTCCGGCAGCATATCGAAGAGGTCACCCGGAGATGAGGATCGACCAGCTCTTACCTGCCTATCACCGGGGCGATGCCATCGGCGACGAGGCCACGTATCTGCGGCGGTTCTTCCTGTCCCAGGGGTACGAATCCGAAATCTATCGCTTGAGTTCGGACCGGGACCTCGAGTCCGAATCGAAGGATTTCGGCGCTTTTTCCGGGCCCTCGTCCGGCGATATCACCATCCTCCATTTCGCCCTGCCCTCGCCCCTGACGGGCGCCTTCCGGAAGCTCCGCTCGAAGAAGGTCCTCATCCACCACAACGTCACCTCGCCCGGCTTCTTCGCCGGCACCAGCGACGAGATGGTCCGGATCGCCCGCCTCGGCCGGGAGGAGCTTCGCTCCCTGGCCGGGGACGTGGATGTCGCCCTGGCCGATTCCGCGTTCAACGCCCGGGAGCTCGTCGAGTACGGCTTCCGCGAGCCGCAGGTTTTTCCTCTCTACGTGGATTTCGCCAAATACCGGAAGCCGATGAACGCCTTCCTTCACCGGCTCTTCCGGGACGGGCGGACGAACATCCTGTTCGTCGGCCGCGTGGCGCCCAACAAGAGGATCGAGGATCTCATAAAAGTCGCCTTCTATTACAAGAAATTCATCTCCCCCCTGGTCCGGCTGGTCATCGTCGGGAAGACGGAATCCCTTCCCGTTTATTATCGGGCGCTGGTCCGGCTGGCCGATGATTTCCTGCTGACGCCCGAAGAGATGGTCTTTGCCGGCCATCTTCCCGACGAAGAGATGTTCGCCCTCTACCGGGCGGCCGATGTTTTCCTCTCGATGAGCGAGCACGAAGGTTTTTGCCTGCCGCTCGTGGAGAGCATGATCTTTGACCTGCCGGTCATGGCCTACGATTCGACCGCTGTCCCCGATACCCTCGACGGGTGCGGAATCCTGCTCAAAGAGAAACGGGTGGACCGGGCGGCCGAGCTCCTGGACGCCGTCGTCCGCGACCGTGCGCTCCGAGAGAAGATCGTCCTCGGTCAGCGGGAGCGACTGGAGAGATTGGAGTCCGTCGGCCGGGAGCCCTTTCTCTTTCGGATGATCGAGGAGTTGCGGGGAATTTGAGCCGAAGGGAGCCAGGATGAAGATCGCCTTTGTGGTTCAGAGATACGGTCCGGAAGTGATGGGCGGGTCGGAGCTCCATTGCCGGCTCATCGCCGAGCGGGTCGCCGCGTCCGGACATGCCGTCTCCGTCTACACGACCTGCGCCCGGGAGTATACAACCTGGGAGAATGTCTATCCGGCCGGAGAATCCGTCCTCAACGGCGTCACGGTCCGGAGGTTTCCCGTGGCCAGGATAAGGCAGATGGATTCCTTCAACGCATTCTCGGACTGGATCTTTTTCCACGAACACACGGAGAGCGACGAACTGGAGTGGCTGGACCGCCAGGGACCGGTCTGTCCCGGTCTGCTCGAAGCCCTGGGGAAAGAGGAGTCTCGGCATGATGCCTTCATTTTTTTTACCTATCTTTATTATACGACCTTTTGGGGATTAGAGAGGATTAAAGGCCGGAAAACGCTCGTCCCCACGGCGCACGACGAACCGGCGCTCCGCCTCGGGATCATGAAGGAGGTCTTCGCGCGACCGGCGGCTTTCATGTTCAACACGGAGTCCGAACGGAAGATGCTCGCCGCCCGCTTTTCCTTCGCGGACAAGTATCAGGAGATCGCCGGCGTTGGGGTCGACATCCCGGACTCCCCGGACACGGCCGGATTTTTCCGGAGACATGGACTCGCTTCTTCGTTTATCCTCTACGCCGGCCGGATCGAGCCGGGCAAAGGGTGCCGGGAGCTCATCGATCATTTTCTGGCTGTGAGCCCGCGCCGGCCCGATCTCACCCTCGTTCTGATCGGGAACCTGTTGATGGGCCTGCCGTCCCATCCGAAGATCCGCTATCTGGGATTTGTCTCACCGGAGGAAAAAAACGCGGCCATGGCGGCCGCCGCCGTGACCGTCCATCCTTCCCGACTGGAGAGCCTGTGCATGGCGGCCCAGGAGTCGCTGGCCGTCCGGACGCCCCTTCTTGTCCAGGAGGCCGCCGACCCTCTCAAAGAGCACTGCTTGCGGGGACAGTGCGGATTGTATTATTCAAACGGCCCGGAGTTTGCCGCCGCCCTGGAGCTGATGTTGGACGATGCCCGTCTGAGCAGGGTTCTCGGAGAGAACGGATTCGCCTACGTCCGGGAGAACTATGCCTGGCCGGTGGTCATGGCCAAGTACGATCGCTTGTTCAGATTTCTCTCATCGGACTGATATCCTCAACAATCGAGGAAGTCCGGTACCGCACCGGAGGGGCTTCTTGAAACCCTGGTTGATTGACTTGCCCGGGGATGTATGTTAAGGAATATTGAACCGAGCGGATCCGACGATGTCTTATGTCAACCATGTCACCAGGCAAGTGGCCATCAAGATCGTCTATTACGGCCCGGGCTTAAGCGGCAAGACAACCAACCTTCGCTTCATCTACTTCAAGCTCGATCCGTCCTCGCGAGGCGATCTCGTTTGCCTGGAAACCGATACGGAAAGAACCTATTTCTTTGACCTGCTCCCGATCCGGGCCGGGCTGATCGGCGACTTCAGAGTCCACTTCCAGTTGATGACGGTGCCCGGGCAGATCTTCTATGAAGCTTCCCGCAAGAACGTTTTAAGGGGAGCGGACGGGATCGTCTTCGTCGCCGATTCGCAGATACCTCTCCTTGACGCCAATCTGGAGAGTTTTGACAACCTGAGGAGGAATCTGCTCAGTCTCGATATCGACATCAACGCCGTGCCGCTCGTCTTCCAATACAATAAGCGGGATCTTGATAATCTCATCCCGGTCGAGACTTTCAATCAGCTCCTCAACCCGCAGAGTCGGCCTTATGTCGAGGCCTCGGCGATCAACGGCGTCGGCGTTTTCGAAACCCTCAGGGAGGTGGCCAAGATGACGGTGCCGGCCGTCAAAGAGCAGGTCCTGGAAGGGCAAGACCATGAGGAGCATGAGTTGGCTGGCGGCGAGAGCGTCCAGGAAGCCGTCGCGGAAGCCCCCCGGAGAGAAGAGGAGGTGGAGTTTGTCCGTTCTGAAGAGGAAGCGGACACCCACATGAGAAAAATGAAGCTCCGGACCATCGAAGAGGTCGAGAGAGAGCTGGAGAGATTATCCCAGGAGTTCCTGGATAAGGCGAAGAAAACGAAATCACCCTGAGCGTATTGACTCCCCTCATCCGAGCGGACCGGGCCTTTAATTTGAACGCAATCGTCATTGTCCTTGCGCCTCTTCTTTTTCTCGTACTGACTTTCGTCCACCGGCTGGTTTTTTTGAGAGACATCGACGCCGCCCTCCGGCTCGTTTCAGGCCTGGGCGTGGCCGTGCTTGCGGCCGTGTTCATATTCGACCTCAAGAGGGATGGGATCCGGAGGCATCTCGCCGCCATGCCCGAACGGCGGCTGGCCCGGCGCCTTTTTCTTCTTAGTTTCTTGATTTACGGGCTTTACGCGACAGGGCTCTTTTTTCCCGCCCTTCCGTTCACCGGCGACGAGCCTCATTATCTTCTGCTCACCAGGAGCCTCATCGCCGATGGGGATCTCAACCTGGCCGAGGATTATAAGAACAAGGAGTACAAGGCTTTCTATAACGGAGACCTGGACCTCCACGCCTATCCCGGCAAAAAGGGCGAAGGATTCCTCTATTCCAAGCATTTTCCCGGCCTTCCCGTTCTGATCGTCCCGTTTTATATCGCCGGGGAAAAGGCCGGCCCGGCGTTCTCTGCGTTCGTCCGGGGAGGGGGGAGCGAGCGGATTGTCCTGGTCTTTTTTTGCCGTCTTCCCATCTGTCTTCTGGCGGCACTGCTCGGTTCGGTTTTTTTTCTCTCGGCTTGGGAACTGACGCGGGATAAAAGGGCCGCCCTTCTCGCCTGGCTGGTCACGAGTTTCACAATGCCGCTCTTTTTCTATTCCCACCTCATCTACCCCGAGTTGCCCGTCGCCTTGATTCTGGCGGCCTTGTCATACGGTCTCATCCTGAAAAAGCGGTTGTCATACCGAAACCTGCTCTTGGCGGGGACAGGGATCGGGCTTCTGCCCTGGTTCGGGATCAAATACATCCCGCTGGCCGGAGCGGCCTGCCTGATCGTCGGCTTTTTCGCTTCGAGGTTGGGACGGATCAAGATAAAGGCCGCACTCTCTTTCCTTTTTCCCGTGATCGTTTCGGCCGGGCTTTTCCTTCTGTTTCTCTATAGCCTCTATGGGAGGATTTCCCCTCAGGCGGTCTATCGAGGTTCGGCCGAGGGAACGAGCCTGTCCCTTTCCCGTTTTCTGGTCAAAGACCCCGTGGATTTCCTGAGCCGCCTGCTGGCCTATTTTTTCGATCAAAGGCTCGGGCTTTTCGTCTATGCGCCGGTCCTGATTCTCAGCCTGGCCGGGTTCTTCCTGCTCCGGAAAAAAATATCCGGGCCGGCATATCCCCTGGCTGCGATGTTTATGGCTTTCTGGATGTTCTGCTCGATGACGTTCTACTGGGCCGGCTTTTGCCCGCCGGGGAGACCGCTCCTCCCCGTGATCTGGATTCCGGCCCTTTTTCTGGCTCAGGCGCTGGCGAACGAGAGGACCAAAACAGCCCTGGTCATGCGTGAAGGACTGTTCGTCCTGAGCTTTTTCCTGGTGTTGGTGGGACTCCGCAATCCCCGGCTTCTTTATCAAGACAGCATCGCCGAAATTTTCGGGCCAGGCCGTCCGGAGTTGCCCAGCCAGTTTCTGAGTTATTTAAGCAATCTGCTCATCGACTGGACGGAATGGGTGCCCAGATTGGCCACGACGGTCCCGGAACAGAAGACCTGGGGGGTGGCTTTTCTCTGGCTGAGTGCCGTTCTGGCCGTCACCGGGATCTTCCTGTGGAAGGGGAGGACGAAGAGCTATGAACGGGCTCGGCTCGGGCTGAAGGGACATCTCGGGCTGGTGGCATTTTTCGGCCTGGCGTTCGTGATCATGTCCTTTTTCAATGTCCGGCTCGAGAACGGCTTCGCCGTCAACGGAGGAAGGATTTTCGCCCAGGACGCGGATTCCCTGGGCCTGGAGCTCGGCGGATTCTGGGTGCGGGGAGAAAGCAAGGCGACACTGGTCATCCGCACGGACCGTCCCGTCTCCGCTGTGTCCGTGAAGCTGCAGAGCCCCGTAGAAGGGAAGGTGACGGTTCAGCTGGGAAATAAGAAGAAGGAATGGCGACATCCTTTGCGAAACATGCCGGAACAGACGATCGTTTTTTCCGGCCCCCGTCCCTTTCGCTGGCAAGGATCTTGTCTTTACACTCTTCAGGTCGAAGAGGCGGGCGGGTTTCATCCTTACAATATCGATATGAACAGCCGGGATAAGCGTTTCCTCGGAGTTTTCGTCCGCCTCGAACTGGATGATGGAGAAAATCGGTCCAATTCGCATATTTCTCCATGAAAGCCACAACAAACGAGAGCCGGCGTCCCCACAATTCGTGGTCCCTATGCTTTGATACCCCCGGATCCTCCCCCTGAGCAACGCCCCGTCATCTCTGCTCTTCTCACATCAGGCCATTCGCCGCTGATACGATTGTTCGCTTCCATTCGTCTCTACTTTTAGGGACGCCGTGCTCATCAAAACCTCAAGCGCCGCTCTTCTGGGGATCGAGGCCTATCTGGTCGAGGTCGAGGTGGACGTCTCCACCGGCATCCCGGGCTGTGTCACCGTTGGGCTTCCCGACGCCGCCATCCGGGAGAGCAAGGAGAGGATCAGGGCGGCCATGAAGAACTGCGGCTACGAGATGCCGGCCCGCAAGCTGACCATCAACCTAGCGCCGGCCGGCCGCCGCAAGGAAGGCTCCGCCTTCGACCTGCCGATCAGCCTGGGTTTGCTGGCGTACCTGGGCGTCATCGAAGCCGCGAGCCTCGTGCACTATCTCTTCGTCGGCGAGCTGGCCATGGACGGCCGGTTGAAGCCCGTCCGGGGCATCCTCCCGGCCGCTCTCCTCGCTCAAAGAAAGGGCTTCCGGGCGATCGTCATCCCCAAGGAGAACGAGAGGGAGGCGGCGCTCGTCGACGGCGTCGACATATACGGCCTCGAAGACCTGGTCCAGGTCGTCCGTCTCCTCAACGAGCCGGACGCCGTTTCCCCTCTGCGGAACGAACCCTCGGAAATCTTCGGTGCCGCCGCTTATGACGGCGATTTCTCGGAGGTCAAGGGCCAGCAACAGGCCAAACGGGCCCTGGAGGTGGCCGCGGCCGGCGCTCACAACGTCCTTCTCATCGGTCCTCCCGGCGCCGGAAAAACCATGCTGGCCAAGCGCCTTCCATCGATCCTCCCGCCGATGGCTTTTGAGGAGATCATCGAGGCGACCCAGGTCTACAGCGCCGCCGGCCTGCTCAGGGATAGGGGAGCCGTCTGCGCGAGGCCGTTCCGTTCTCCCCACCACACCATCACCGACGCCGGCCTCATCGGCGGCGGCGCGATTCCCCGTCCCGGCGAGGTCAGCCTGGCCCACAACGGCGTTCTTTTCCTGGACGAGCTCCCGGAGTTCAAGCGGCGGGTCCTCGAGGACCTGCGCCAGCCGCTCGAGGACGGCCGGGTGACGGTCGCCCGGGCGGCCATCAGCGTAACGTACCCGGCCGCCTTCATGCTCGTCGCGGCCATGAATCCTTGCGAGGACGTATTCCGCGGGCTGGCGGGGAGGGAGTCGGATTGCACGGATGCCCAGCGGCAGAAATATTACGCCAAGATCTCCGGGCCGCTGCTCGACCGGATCGACATCCAGGTGGACGTCCCCGAGGTCAAGTTCCGGGACATCATCTCCCGGCAGGAGAGCGAGAGCTCGGAAAGAATCAGAGAGAGGGTCGTCCGGGCCCGGGAGCGGCAGCTCCAGCGCTTCCAGGGGCGCAAGATCTACGCCAATGCCCAGATGAGAACCCGCGAGGTGAAGAAATTCTGCTCAGTGTGCGCCGATTCCCAGAAGCTCCTGGAGACGGCGGTGACGAAGCTGGGATTCAGCGCGCGGGCTTATGATCGCGTCTTGAAAGTCGCCAGGACGATCGCCGACTTGGCGGGGGAGGAGAGTATCCGCCCCGCCCACGTCGCCGAAGCCATCCAGTACCGGATGATGGACCGTTATTATTGACGCTTTTTCATATGAAAAAACCGAACAGCCAATAGTCTGGTCCCCGACCTGTCTTTCTTTTTTGCCGGTATGAGCGAGAAAATTTATACCTCTCGAGCTCCCAATGTCCGGATCATCGGGGAGTCACCCCCCTGGGCAACGGAGCGAAGTCAGTTCCCTCGTCCGACTTATCACATCCCTCCGCCGAGCTCTCCGGAAGGCTACGGGAAATCTCCCCGGATGATTGAAATTGACACCCACCGGCGGCGAATCAGAGGAAACGAAAACGCACAGCGCGGCCGTCCGGGAAGCTGAATCTCATCCTCACAACGAGGCTGCGGCGGCGGTCCGGGCTTTCTGAAGGTCTTCGAGCGGGATGTAGTCCAGGTCGAATCCGAAGTGACGGGGTCCCATGATCTCCAGCCCTCGGGCCGTCCGCCACTCCCGCGGGGCGGGGATCCCGACCAGGACGACCTCCTGGCCCAATGGATAGCCCTTTTCCCGCCATGTGAGGAGAGCCTCTCCCGTCTTCGCATCCAGATTGCAGATGAGATCGGGGGGCATGGCGTCCGGCTTGCCGTCCCGCCAGCCCATGATGTTCTCGTTCTTGATGAAGAGCTTGTATACATGTCCCTCGTCCGGGCCGGTCCCCCGCATCTCCACGTCGCCCCAGGCGAAGCCGAACTCGCCGCGGTGCTCCGACTTGGAGACGGCGCCGCGAAAGAGGACGAACCCTCCCGCAACCCGGCACAAAGCCTCCACGGGATCGGTCCCTTTCAACCGGGCCTCCCGGACCGTTCGGCCGAAGAGGATCGATTGGCTGATGACGCCGGGGATGACGCCGCGTCGGACCTCGGATTTCGACATGGCGTTCTGGGCCATCTGGATGCCGCCGCCACTCGCGACGGCCAGAGCGCGGGAAAGGTCCTCCAACCGGTAGTCGTCCGCGGCGGACTCGATGAAGATCACGTCGCCCCAGCGGCTGACGAGAGCCGCCGGAGTCCCCGGGATGCCCTCGGCGAACGGGATCTGCTGCTGGATTTCGGGCCGGGCCCGGCCCGAGAGGCAGCCGTCCAGGATGGGGATGTCCAGTTCCGCGGCAATCATGAAGGCGACGTAGGTCGATCCCGCCGGTTCGTTCTGGACGACGGCCGAAAATTCCTTATTGAGACGGCGGCCGAGCGCCCGGACCGACGAGAGAGCCGCGTTCGGAACGGAGGGCAGGCCCTGGGCTTTGGCCCGGTCCAGGATGTGAGGCCATGGCGTTCCCCCGCCGACTCCGCTCGGCGAAACGACCGTGCCGTCCTCGGGCAGATCCTCGATGGAGAGAAGGCGAAACTGCTTTCCCTGCTTCATGGCTTCGAGCGCCCTCTTGATATAGCCCTCGGATGCGCTCCCGCGCGTGGCCAGGATCTGCGCGCCGACCATGGCGTCGGCGACTTCCTGTTCGGAGAGGAGACGGCCCGGGCGGCTCGATCGGGCGTCTGCCGCCGCGATCGATGAGAGAATCATCGTTGCCAATCCCGTCGCCGCGAGCGTTTTCAGAGTTCTTTTTGACATGGCATTTCCCTCCATTCCTGAAACGAGAGGATCCCAGTGCTATCCTGTCTTGCCTTTTCCGAAGAGAGGCTTTCCCGGTAGCCGTCCGGTCCAGCCGCCTTGGTTGAAAACGATCTCTCCGTTCACCAGCACGAACGCCGGGCCCCGGCCGAACTGATGGGGGCTTGCGAAGGTGGCGGCATCCTCGAAGGTTTGGGGATCGAAAACGACCACGTCGGCCCACATCCCTTCCCGGATCTGCCCCCTGTCTTTGATCTTCAGGGCTTGAGCGGGAAGAGAAGTCATTTTCCGGATGGCTTCCTCCAGACGCAAAACGCCCTTCTCCCGGACATAACGGCCGATAATCCGGGGAAACGTTCCGTAGCTCCGGGGATGGGGAAAGCCCCGGCCGCGAACCTGGACCGCGCCGTCCGATCCGATCATGAGGTAGGGCAGGCGCATCAGAGTCTCCACGTCGGCCTCGTCCATCTGGAAGAAAACCGCGGAGGCGCCCCCGGCCTTTTCGATCTCGATGATGAGGTCCCCGGCGTTCTCGACGGAAGGCTCTTTCTGCAGAAGCTCCAGGATTTGTTCCAGGTTTTTTCCCTCGTAATCGGGAAAGGTCCGGCATTCGGCGACGAGGATGCCCTGGAGCTTGTTGATCCCGCGCCGGGATGTGAGCCTTCGTTCGATGAGGTGATTCTTAACCCTGAGATAGACGGCCGGATCGTTCAGGCGCTCTTTGAATTTATCTTTGCCGCCCTCGAAAACCTCCTGGGGGAAGCTACTGGTGAAGCCCGAGCTCGTGGCCGTGTAGGGATACTGATCCAAATAGACCTCCAGGCCGCGGGCTTTGGCCTCTTCAACGGGCCCGGTGATGAGTTCCGGCCGGTTCCAGATGGTTTCGTCGGCCAGCTTGATGTGGGAGATGATGATTGAGATCCCGTTGGCCTCACCGACCGCGATCGCTTCCCTGATCGCGCCGGAAATGCCCTCTGCCTGGTTCCGGATGTGCGAGGCGTAGATTCCGTTATAGGGAGCGACGGCCCGGGCGAGTTCGACGATCTCTTCGGTCTTTGAATAAACTCCGGGGAGATAGGCCAGACCGGTGGAAAGCCCGATGGCGCCGGATCGCATCTCCCGGTCGAGAAGGTCCTTCATCCGGCTCATCTCTTCCGCGGTTGGCGCCTCCATCTTGAGCGCCATGACTTCGCGGCGGATCGTGTTATGGCCGGCCAGCATGGCGATGTTGAGGGCGATGCCCTTCTCCACGGCCGCGGCGAAGAATTCTGCGAGGGGAAATTCGTGGCCTCCGCAGTTACCGCCGACGACCGTCGTCACGCCCTGGCTGATGTAGTTCTCGACCGAGGGGTTTTGCAGAATCCCTCGGTCGACATGGGTGTGGACGTCTATAAACCCCGGGGCGATGATCATCCCTTGAGCCGCGATGACCTCACTGGCATCTCCCTCATCCAGGACCCGCTCGATGGCGGCGATTTTTCCGCCCCTGATCCCGATATCGGCCGGATACCAGGGATTGCCGCTGCCGTCGACGACCCGGGCGCCCTTGATGAGGATGTCGTATCCCTGTTTCGGGGCCGTGCATGCTCCCGAAAGCAGGAGGATGACGATCGCTCCTAACCCCAGACCGTAAAAAAATTGTCTTGTTCTTTTCATGGCTCTATTGTAATCATCTTCGGCCCGGATTCAAATGCT
>JAFGRZ010000200.1 GCA_016934895.1 Candidatus Aminicenantota bacterium | reverse complement strand
TCAGCTCCAGCGGAGAGGGCCACCCTCCCGGCGGAGCGCTCCAAGGCTTCCGGCTCCTGTTTGATGAGACAGAAGCGTCCTCCTGGGCCGGGTCGTCGCTTCCTTTCCCCGTCCTATATTGGCTGATCCTCATCCTGGTTGTCGGTTTCACCGCCTTCGGGGCCGTCCTTCTCTGGCGCGATGTCAGCCGGGAACTGGCCATCGCGGACATGAGATCCCAGTTCGCGGCCAGCGTTTCCCACGAGCTCAAGACCCCGCTGACAGCCATCCGGATGCTGGCCGAAGCCTTGACCATGGGAGTAAGGACGCGTCCCGACGATCAGAAGGAGTACCTGCGGACGATCATCGGCGAGAGCGAGCGCCTGAGCCGGCTTCTCAACAATGTCCTGGACTTCTCCAAGATCGAGCAGGGGACCCGGAGCTATCGCTTTGAAACCACGTCGCTCGAGGACGTCACTCAGGCGGCCGTGGACGCCATGGCCTTTCCGCTTAACCAGAAGGGATTCCGGCTCCAGGTCGAGGTGGAGAATGGAATTCCCCCGGTTCTTGCCGATAGGGATGCTCTCGAACAAGCCGTCCTCAACCTCCTTCACAACGCCATGAAGTATTCGGGCGAGAGCCGGGAGATCGTCCTCAGGCTTCGTCGCGATGACAAGACAGCCCGTATCGATGTCATCGATCACGGCATCGGGATTACGGAGGAGAACAGCAATCGAATTTTTGGCAAGTTCTTCCGGGTGCCGGGGACCGAAAACGAGAGGATTCCGGGTACAGGCCTGGGTCTGACCATCGTTTCCCACATCGCCGAAGCCCACGGAGGCAGGGTGGAAGTGAACAGCCGGCCGGGAGAAGGGAGCACCTTCTCCATCCTCATCCCCCTGGAGGCCGGATGAAGCGAATCCTGATCATCGAGGACGACGTTTCCATTCTCAACGTTCTGAAAGATGTCCTGGTCTTCAAGTCCTATGATGTCCTCACCGCGACCGACGGAGAGTCGGGGTATCAAGCGGCCGTGGAAAAGAGCCCCGACCTCATCGTTCTGGATATCATGCTTCCCAAGATGGACGGATTCGCTCTCTGCAAGAAACTGAGGGATGAGGGGAACATGATTCCGCTTCTGATGCTCACCGCCAAGGGGGAGGAGCCGGATAAAGTGCGCGGGCTGGATATTGGAGCGGACGACTACGTGACCAAGCCTTTCTCACTGCCGGAACTCCTCGCCCGGATAAGGGCTCTTCTCAGGCGAAGGACGGAAGAAAAGACGGAAAAAGAGCCTCCCGATTCGATCAGAATGGGCGACGTTCTCCTGGATTTCAAAAAGTATGAAGCCGTGAAGCGAGGGCAACCGTTGAGCTTGTCTCCCAAAGAGTTCGGGGTTTTAAGGTATCTGGCGGCGCGGGCGGGCGATGTCGTGACCCGGGATGAACTTCTGGATGAAGTCTGGGGATACGAGAAGTTCCCGACCACCCGGACGGTGGACAACCATATCGCCCAACTGAGGTCCAAGATCGAAGAGGACCCCGCCGGTCCCCGATATCTGCTTACCGTCCACGGAGTCGGATACAAATTGGCTTTGAATGGCGAAAAGAAAAAGGGATAGGGCCATTACAAAATGGTTACACAATTCTTACATGCCGGTGACAAACCGACGGGTCGAAAAATGTATCTTCGGGTTGAAATCAATCCGAGGAGAGAGACAATGAAAAAACGAGCAGCCTGGTTCGGTGGGATGGCGTTTCTTCTGGCGGCGGCGCTTTCAGGAGCTTTGTCCCAATCAGGGGAGGACCTGTTTCAGAAGGCGCTCAGGCTGGAGAGAAACGAAGGGAAGCTGATGGAGGCCATAGGGCTTTATCAAAAAGCGGTTGCCGAAGCAAAAGATGTCAGCCTCGCTGCCCAGGCTCAGCTCAGGATCGGGCTATGCCATGAAAAGCTGGGGCAAAAAAACATCCAGCAAGCGCAGGAGGCATTCCAGAAGGTCATCGACAACTACCCCTCCCGGTCCCAGGAAGTTAAGATCGCCAAGGAAAAGCTGTCCGTCCTCCTCAAACATCAACGGTCCGAAGACAAAGCGGATCAAAAATTTCAGATGCGGCCCATCTGGTCCGATCAGGGATTGGAAAGACTCCCTGGGAAGGGAGAAGGGATAGATAATGTTCGGCCTTCGCCCGATGGGAAATTTATCGCCTTCATCGACTGGAATTCCGGTTATGCAGATCTCTGGATCCAGGAAGCGGCTGAAGGAAAGACAAGATGCCTGACCCGGCCCAGATCCGAGGAAGACGGCATGGCCAACGTCTATGATTCCAGATGGTCTCCGGACGGCCGCCGTCTGGCCTACATCTGGGAAAACGATGAACACCGTTATGTCGACCTCCGCGTCGTTGGGTTGGAAGAATCGCGACCGCGCACTCTCCATCGGGGCAGTTACGCCAAAGGATGGGTTTCACCCCTGGATTGGTCCCCGGACGGAAAGAATATCCTGGTCATTATGTGGCAGGGAGATTCAGTTCAATTCGGGCTCGTTCCCTCGGATGGGGGTGATCTTCGGATCATCAAAACATTTATGGATCTCAAGCGGAACAACGATCCGACGTACGCCCTGTTTTCTCCGGACGGGCGCACCATCGCCTTTGATTCTCAGCAAGGCAAAGATGTAGTCAATCATGATCTCTATCTTTTGGCTCTCGATGGCGGGCAGGAGTGGACCGTGGCTTCCCACCCTTCTCACGACTATCTTCTGGGCTGGGCGCTGGACGGCGGTAGCCTCATATTCGCCAGCGACCGGGCCGAAACCGCCGACCTCTGGACCGTTCCCGTTCAAGATGGAAAGCCTGCGGGAAAACCCTCCTTGGCCATAAAAAACATCGGAATAATCAAACCGCTGGGGATCACGAATGAGGGGACGTTGTACTTCAATAGGAATCCCAACCGATTCCAGATGAATGTTTATACGGCGGCCTTTGATCCGGATTCAGGCCGGCCCGAATCCGCGCCGCAGAAATTGGCGCTCACTTACGAAGGAAGAAATGTCTTCCCCGACTGGTCACCCGACGGCTCGACTCTCGCCTATGTTTCCAGAAGGGAACCTTCCGGCCAGGGAATCCTCTGTCTCTATTCCGCGGATTCAGGGAAGATCCGGGAGATGTCCTTCCCTCATATGCTCAGTGATCCCCATTGGTCAAAGGACGGCCGGTTTCTTTTGGTCATGGATATGGGTGCCAACAATATTTTTAGAATTGATCTTGAGACTGCGAATATTCAAACTCTCATTGAAGGCGAAGATGCCTATTCTCCCGCCATTTCTCCGGATATGAACTTCCTTTTTTTTGTCAGGGTCGATTCTTTCAAGACTAATAGAAAAGACAATCGTTTCCTCATTATGAAGAAGAATCTTGAAACCGGCAGAGAAGAGGAAATCTTCCGCCATTCCTGGGTTATATCCGATGTGGAACTCTCTCCGGATGGTGAGAACTTGGCATTGGTGTTAATGGAAAAGCCCTATGGACCTGGTCCCTCAATCGAGAAGGGCCAAAATATTTTAGGAACGATCCCTACTTCCGGCGGCGATATCAAGACTCTCCACGAATTCGTTCAGCCGTTGGGATCAGGTTTGGTGGACATCGACTGGTCTCCGGACGGTCGCTATATCGTGTTTTCCAAGATTAGAACAGAGGAATCCTCGGGAGAAAAACCGGCGTTTGGGCCGTGGCAGTTGTGGCGAGTCCCTCCCGACGGCGGCCGGGCGGAGAACCTAGGATTGGAATTCCGTAGGTTTGGCTCTCTCTCTGTTCATCCCGACGGCCACAGGATCGCCTTTTTCAGTCGCGGGACAGACGGGAAACAGCCTCCCAACTTTTGGCTTGTGGAAAATTTCCTGCCCAAAGATAAAAATACGGGAATAAAGTAGCCCCTCAACAGAAAAGCAGGGTTGAAAAGGCATATCCCGAACTGGTATCTTTAACGCCTGAATTATGGGGACACTCACTTTATCTTGCTCAGAAACGACTGTTCCCACGAATTAGGGTTGGTGTCCCCGGAAGTAAAGGATGACCGTGGAAAGGCGACCTACGACGAGAATATCCGGAGGATCTTGAGATGATGGGGAAATTTTAGTTTTTATTGGGCATATGGAAGATGGAATACAGGATTCCGGAGAGCGAATTCAGCCCTGCGATAACGGGCTCGGGAAGCGGGACTTTCAGGAGAATCCTCCATGGCAAGTATGTTTTTTTCGATTACTCTGCCTCCTTCTCGACGGGGGACAGGGCCGAAGCCCACGGCGTCTTGGCCTGGGATGAAAAATGGAAGATCCATAGGTACTGGTGGTTCGAGAACTTGGGGAACTTCGACGCCGCCACCTGCAGGTTCCTCGATGATGGCCTGTTGTTCATGAATTGGCACGGGTCGTTGCTGTCCCAGACGTTCGCCAAAACCGGGCCCGACAGCCTGGTCTTGAGAATGTTTTCTCCCGATTCCCGGGGCGGACAGAAGACGGTCATGGAAGTACCATTCACACGGTCGAGGGAACGCTGATGTCGAAAAAAGTCGAGCTAATCGAGGTCACCCAGGCCAACGTCTCGGAAACTGGGTTCTTCTGCTACATGAGCAAGAGGAAAACTGAAGGTTTCCGGCGGAAGTTCGATTGGGTCAGAGCCCGGTTTGACGAGGGGTTGAGAATCAAGATGCTGAAGCTCCCGGAGCGGGGCTTCATCGAATATATTCCCGGTGAATTCGCCTGGCGCGCCGTCAATGGCGCGGATCATTTCATGTTCATCCATTGTCTCTGGGTGGTCGGGAAGAGCAAGAACAAAGGCTTCGGCGGCTTGCTTATCGACGAATGTCTCCAGGACGCGAAGAGATCGGGGATGGCCGGGGCGGCCATGGTGACGAGCGAAGGCACCTGGCTGGCCGGGAAAGAACTCCTGCTAAAACAGGGCTTTAAGCCCGTCGCCGAGGCGCTGCCCTCATTCACCCTCGTGGTCAAGTCCTTCAAGTCCGCCCCTCTGCCTTCTTTTCCGGACGATTGGGAGGAGAGGGCCAAGCGATTCGGCAAGGGTTTGACCGTATTGCGGTCCGACCAGTGTCCCTATCTTGAGGATGCGACAATGACGCTCCTCGATGCGGCCGCTGAAAGGGGGATCAGAAGCCGCGCCGTCGAGCTCACGTCGGCCGCTGAAGCGAAGAGACTTTCACCGTCACCCTATGGCGTGTTCAATGTCGTTCTGGACGGCCGCCTGTTGAGCTATCGATATCTGTTAAAGGACGAGTTCTTCAAGATGCTCAAAACCTAAGCCCGCAGAGGATGACCTGGGAGTTGGACTTCATCGAGGCGATGGACAAAGGCCCGGATCCCTCTTCAGAGAGCAGGTTCAAGAGTCCGAAATGGTACCTGAGCTCGATCGAAAGGGCAACGCCCCGGTATCGAATCTCCCAACCTGCGCCGACGACAGCTCCCAGCCCTACGCGCCGCGTTTTTTCTTTGATATCCTCGGACAAAGCATTGGGCTCGGCCGGATAGATATAGGGGTCCGGATAATATGTTGAAGCAGACCTATGCGCGATGACATAGGACAGTTCTCCGCCGTGGACGAGATAAGGGGACGAACCGGGGAGGGCTTTGAGTTTCACCAGGATGGGAAGGCTGATGACGTTCAGGGTGTACTCCGATTCCCACGCGGGCTCATCAAGCAGACGGGTGGCGCTGAGCTTGCTTCCTTTTTGAAAGTAGAGGATATCGATCTCCAGGCCGACCCTTTTCGCGAGAGAACATTCGAGGCCCGCCCCGACGAGAAATCCCGGCCGGTAGGCGGTTTGGAATTCCAGATAGGGGGAGTACCAGTTCCGGACTCCTCGCGGACAGATGGAATAACTGGAAAGACCGGCACCGCCCAGCAGTTTGACCTCCTGGGCGCTCGCGGCGGCAACCAGGGGAATTCCCAGGAAAAAAGCGAGAACATATTTCTTGAGACGCCCTCTTTTTGCTCGAGCCATATTGTTCCTCAGCGGAGCCGATAGGCCAGGCCGATCACCAGCTCCCATCCTCCCACGTTGAAGGCAAAGTCGGCGGGCTTCATCCTGCAATGGGAATAACCGACGGAAAGATCGATGGACGCATTTTCAGCGGCCCGGAGCCGGCCCCCTATGCCGGCCGCCAAGCCCGGCCGGCCCCAGTGGACCGTGCCGAGCGGGCTCGCCTCCCGGTAGCTGTAATAATTCAACCCCAAGCCGCAATAATAGTTCAACCTCCCCGCAGTCCAGACATATCTCACACCGCCGCCAGCCGGGACGATCCGGAGCCGGGCGGTTTCTCTGGTGTAGGAGAGCTCCCCCTTCTTCGAGAAATATCCGGCCTCTACCCACAACTCGACATTTTTCGCCGCTTCCGCACTCACTTCCAGCCCGAATGTCATTCCCCCACCGTAAATGTCCCTGAAATCCTTGTCCCGCGGATGGAAGTATCCGGCCCGGAGCTTGATCATGGCTTCGTCCGCAAGCGCCATTCCGGTCAGAAGAAGCGCCAGCGTCAGCCAGGCGAGGAGCCTTTTCATCGCGAATATTCTCCGGCTCTGACCAGCGTGATGAACGTCCGCATCCCTTCCTCCCCTTTATCCGTGACCGCGGAAAGAGAATAGGTTCTCTCTTTGTTTTGCGGCGCATTCCTGACTAGGTATGTTTTGGTTTGGGCAGGAAATTCCTCGACCAACCAGGCCGTATAGTAGGGGTCCTGCATATACAGCCTATGTTTCACGATGTTCAGGTCGCTGTTGTTGGGGTTCGCTTCCCAGCTCAGAAGGTCGATATACTCCGCCTGGGATAGTGAGCGGTTCAATTTTCTATAGCCAGACAGATAAGGAGGACTGAAAACCAACCCGCTTGTCTTTTCCGCTGGCCGATACTCCAAGGCAAGTTGGCCCGCACCCGCCGTGGTTTCATGGGATCGAAAGCTCGAATTCTGGGCGACCAGCCAACCCCTACTAGGCCCATAGGGATCAATGTAAAAATGCCCATAGGGGTCAAAGTGCAAATTGGATATGATTTCAGGAAATCTATCGATGCCTCCGCCGGCATCGATATTGAGAATCAGGATGTCTGATTCACCCGCTCCAAAAGAACGGGTGATTCCGGCGACGCAATATTTGCCGTCCTCAAGCGGTTCAATATCCAATCCGATATCGTCGTACCTTTCGCCTCCATAAGCGAGCGCCCATTCGATAACGCCGTCGGCAGTGAGCTTTAAGACGCAGATTTCATCGTCTCTTATTGTGAAATAAGGAGTCGTGCCGACGGCGACATACCCGCCGTCGGATGTAGGTTTTATCGCCTTGATCAGGTTCTTGACAGCTTCAAAATACGAGAGCGATAGATGGATACGCTGCCATTCGATGGCGCCCCCCAGCGAGAGCTTGAACAAGATAATCGCGTCTCTGCTTTTTCCGATGATGATGCATCCGCCATCAGTTGTTGGCAGAATGCTGCTAGCGGTGTCCTCCCCATCGTCATAACTGTTTCGATATCGATGCTGCCAATCAATGTCCCCACCAGAGTTCAGCTTGAGAACCAACATAGCATTCAGTTTGCTTTCTTCAATGATCGTGGACCCGGCGACGATGAGCCCTCCATCTGCGGTCGGGCAGGCGCATTCAGCCGTGTCGGCGGTGACGCCTCCGTAGGTTCGCTGCCACTCGACCGTCCCGGTTGAGGACAGCTTCAAGATCCAAATATCTCTTTCCCCGGCGCCGAAGGATTCCGTCGTGCCAACAACGACGTAATCCCCCGCCGCCGTCTGCCAGACGGACCTGGCCCGGTCATCCTTCCTCTCTCCATACGTCCTTTGCCATTCCATGACGCCTGCCGGGTCGAGCTTGGCCACCCAGAAATCACGGACATCGCTTTGTCCCGGATCCGGGGCTGTCGTACTTCCTGCGACGATGAATCCGCCATCTGAGGTCTGTTTGATGGAAGCGGCCTCTGCGGCCTCAGGAAAATAGTACTGCCATTCGATCTCTCCCCCGGGAGATGATTTCAAGACCAGCGCCTCCCGGGGAATGCCGCTCGAATAATGGAAGGAACTTCCGGCAACGACAAACCCGCCGTCGCTGGTTTTTTGGATGGACGCCACGCTGTCTTCATACCAATCCCCGTATGTTCGGGCCCAGGTCGTCCGGGCAGTTTCAGATCTTGAAATTATTTCTGGACGGGTCCACTCTTCGGCCTTCTTCCTTGGCTTTATCTTTTCCTGGGAGAGGGTGACGCTTCCCGCGAGATCCGGATCTCTCTCAGAGATAACGGAACTATCTCTGTTCAGATAGATATCCGGTCGGGAGGAGACCAGGGCAAAGCCCGTGAGTATCGGCAATAAGACGCAAAGCGAGAAGCCCTTGAGACCCAGCGGCTTCACCATACCGCCTCCCGACTCCAATCCGGATTCAGGTCGACCTAATTACATATCTCCCCAACTGCCATATACGCCAGCAATTATCATGCCATCTTTTTAAGGCGGGCGATGCCCAAAAAAAGCCTCCGAATCCACAATTTTGGATTCGCCTCCAATTATTTGAATTATAAAGACGACAGAGAAACCTCAGGCGTCCGGTCAATCGAGGAGGATTATTTCGACGCCCTTCCGGGCATATCTCGTGAAGTGCTCGTCCCGGGTGTAGATCGTCCGGCATCCGGCCTTGAGCAAACCCGCCAGGATGAGCGCGTCGAGCGCGGGCATTCCCGTTCCGAACGAGATGCGCGCGGCTTCATCGGCCGCTTCTTCCGTCACCTCGATGAATGTTGCGGACCGGGCGAGCGGGCCGCCGATTTCCTCCCAGGGGATCCCTTCAGAAAATGCCTCAATAATGCGGAATAGTCCGACCGCCGGCTTCCCATCCTTGATTAAGGGGCCCAAAAAAAGCTTTTCCCCCGCGCCGGGCTGAGGTAAAATCGGGGGCTGATGACGGACTGAGAAGGAGACGTTATGAGCGTCCTTAAACCCCTCGACTGGATCATCATCCTCGTCTACTTCGGCATCATCCTCGGCCTCGCCTGGAAGGTCATGCGCCAGAAACAGAGGACCTCGACGGACTACTTTCTGGCGGGCCGGCACCTCGGCTGGCTGATCATCGGCGCGTCGATCTTTGCCTCGAACATCGGGGCCGAGCACCTCGTCGGCCTGGCCGGTTCCGGCGCGACCGACGGTGTCGCCATGGCCCACTACGAGCTCCATGCCTGGTGTCTGCTCGTGCTCGGCTGGGTCATGGTGCCGTTCTACATGAGGTCGAAAGTCTTCACCATGCCGGAGTTCTTGGAGAGGCGCTTCTCCGCGTCGGCCCGGACGGTCCTGTCGCTCATCTCTCTCGTCGCCTACGTCCTGACCAAGTTGGCCGTCGGCATCTTTGCCGGGGGCATCGTCTTCAGCGTCCTCCTGCCGGAGTTGAACTGGTTCGGCCTGGACAGCTTCTGGATCGGGTCCATCCTGGTCATCGTTATCACCGGGCTCTACACGGTCATGGGCGGGCTCAGGGCCGTCGCCTACACCGAGGCCCTGCAGACATTCGTCCTCGTCATCGGCTCGGCCCTGGTGACATACTTCGGGCTCAAGGTTCTGGGCGGGTGGGGAGCGCTCCGGGAGATTGCCGGAGGAGAGATGTTCAACCTGTGGAAGCCCCTCGTCCCGGCGGGTATTGAGGGGACCTGGGCGCCGGTCAAGGAAGCGGGCCGGATGGCCTGGTACTTCAACGACAACTATCCCTGGGTCGGCATGCTCTTCTGCGCGCC
>JAFGRZ010000199.1 GCA_016934895.1 Candidatus Aminicenantota bacterium | reverse complement strand
GCGCACCTCTATACCCTCTATGTCGGGACGCGAAACGGCGGCGTCTGGAAGACGACCAACAACGGCACGACTTTCGAGCCCGTCTTCGATTCCCAGGAGGCGCTCTCGATCGGCGACGTGGCCGTGGCGCCGTCAAATCCCGATATCGTCTGGGTGGGAACAGGGGAGGCCTACTGCGCCCGGAGTTCGTCGAGCGGCGACGGCATCTATAAATCCATCGACGGCGGAAAAACGTGGACGCATAAGGGACTCTGTGACTCCCATCACATCGCCCGGATCGTCATCCATCCCGTCGACCCGGAAATCGTCTATGTAGCGGTTATGGGGCATCTTTTCTCGGACAACGAGGAGCGCGGCGTTTTCAAGACGGGAGACGGAGGAGCCACCTGGGAAAAAGTTCTCTATCTAAATGAAAAGATCGGCGCCGTCGACCTGGCCATGGCCCTTTCCGATCCCGATACGCTCTATGCCGCGATGTATGAAAAAATCCGTCTCCCCTGGCACTATGAGGTCGGCGGACCGGGGAGCGCTATCCACAAGACAACGGACGGCGGCAGAACATGGACACGGCTGGGCGGGGGGCTTCCCGAGGGCCGGATCGGCCGGATCGGCTTCGACATCTACCAGAAAAATCCCGCCATCCTCTATGCCGTCGTCGAGAACGCCAACCCGCGGCCGGCGACCAAGGAGGAAGCCGAGCGGGACAGGGAACTCGGTCTGGAACCCCGCCGGCGAACCTTCGGGGTGGAGGTTTTTCGCACGGACGACGCCGGGTCGAGTTGGCGGAAGATCAACGCCGGCAAGGAGTCGGCTTTCGACAAAGCGCCTTACTCCTTCAACCAGCTTCGCATCAATCCGCACGACCCGGACAAGGTTTATTGCACCGGCCAGGCGCTGGTGAGCACGATGGATGGCGGGGAGAACTGGACCGGCCTGAGCTGGCCGCCGGACGGGCTCTTCCAGAAGGCCTTCGGCGACTTCCGGACGTTGTGGGTGGACCCTCAGGACGGCGACCGCCTGATCTTCGGCAGCGACGGCGGGGTCTATGTCTCTTACGACGGCGGGAAGACGTGCCACCATCACTACAACATCCCGTTGGGCGAGCTCTATGCCGTCGGCGTCGACATGGAGGATCCCTATAACATTTACTGCGGGCTCCAGGACCATGATTCGTGGAAAGGACCGTCCAACGGCTGGGCCGGGGAGATCTCGACGGCCGACTGGGTGACGGTTGGCGGGGGCGACGGCATGTACAATGTCATTGACCCGGCCGACGGCCGCTGGCTTTACAACAACCGTGAGTTCGGCAGGATGTGGCGCCTCGATCAGAAGACCGGCGTCCAGACGCTGATCACCCCGCGCCGGGAAAAGGGGAAACCACCCTACCGCTTCAACTGGACGCCGCCGATCTTCCTCTCGCCGTATAACGGCGCGGTCGTCTATACCGGCGCCCAGGTTCTCCTGCGCTCGACGGACCGCGGCGACCACTGGGAAGAGATGAGCCCCGACCTGACGACAAACGACGACTCCAGGCAGCACGGCGAAGGACACATCACCTTCTGCACGATCACGACGGCTGCCGAATCCGCGCTCGAACCCGGCGTCATCTGGGTGGGGACGGATGACGGCAAAGTCCAGGTGACCCGGGATGGAGGCGGGGCCTGGAAAGATTGCACGGCCGGGATCGCCGCAGCAGGAGGACCGGCGGAGCTCTGGGTGAGCCGGGTGTTCCCATCACCGCATGATGCCGGGACGTCCCTTGTCTCCAAGACGGGATTCCGGCAGGATATCTTCCGGCCCCTTCTTTTCAAGACGACCGACTACGGGGAGACCTGGACGGCGATCTCCGGCGACCTCCCCGCGAAGAATATCAACGTGGTTGTCCAGGACCGCAAAAACGCCAATCTACTTTTCGCCGGCACGGATTTCGGGCTCTACGTTTCGCTCAATGGGGGGAGGAATTGGGTTTCACTCAAGGGCGCCCTTCCTTCGGCCAAGGTGACCGACCTCGTCATCCATCCGCGGGAGAACGACCTCGTCGTGGCCACCTACGGGCGCGGTCTTTACGTCGCGGATATCAGCCTTCTTCAGCAATACGATGAGGCGCTCCTCGGCGCGGATGTTCATCTATTCGACATCGAACCCAGGGTTCAGAGGCGGTCGGGGGCCATCGGGAATTACCCACTCCAGGGCGACAGCCACCTTTTCACGGCCAACGAGTCCGATTATGTCGTCATCAGGTACTATCTCAAGAATGGACTTGAAGATAAGGTCAAGATCACAATCTCCGATCCGTCCGGCAAGGTCGTGCGCGATCTTCAGGGCGAGTCCATGGCCGGGTTTCACACCGTCCTGTGGGACATGAGGCCGAACAGGGAGGAAGGAGAGGGCCGGGACGATTGGGAATGGCGTTTCGGCCGCGATCATCTCGTCGTGCCCGGGGAATACACGGTCGCGCTCATGGCGGGAGGAAAAACGCTGACCCGGAAGGCTTTGATCCGCAATCGTCAAGGGTGGGGGGTCGGGCCCTTCCCGGTCGTCATTTGATAAATGAATTTTTCTTTATCGGCTCCCTGTCCCCAAAGCCAATCGGGCCCACGTGAGGCGGGCCATATGGACGAACTGAATGTATAATGGAGAGGGAAAAGGTGAACATCATGTTTCGCAGGTTAATGCAGGCGGCCTGGCTATCAATGGCCTTGATCGTTTGTTGCCGGCAGGCTCCGGTGCCGGCGAAGGCTGTCAACGATTATCCCATAAAGCCTGTCGATTTCACCGCGGTCAAACTGGAGGATGAGTTCTGGGCGCCCCGCCTGGAGAGAAACCGCACGGTGACCATCCCTTATCTTTTCCGGGCGAACGAGGAAACGGGCCGGGTCGATAATTTCCGGATCGCCGCCGGTCTCAAGAAAGGCAAGCACACCGGAAAAAGATACAACGACAGCGATGTCTTCAAGGCCATGGAGGCGGCGGCCTATTCGCTCCGGACCCATCCCGATCCCGCCCTCCGGGAAAAATTGGATGAGCTCGTCGCCGTCATCGGAAAAGCGCAGGAGCCCGACGGCTATCTCTTCACCACCCGGACGATCGACCCCGAGAATCCGGCCCCGGGAGCGGGGAAGGAGCGGTGGTCGAACCTGCGGGTCAGCCACGAGCTCTATAACGTCGGCCACATGTACGAGGCGGCTGTCGCCCATTACGCGGCCACCGGTGAGCGGACATTTCTTGATGTCGCCGTCAAGAATGCCGACCTCCTCGTCAACACGTTCGGGCCCGGCAGGCGCCGCGCTTTTCCCGGCCACCAGGAGATCGAGATCGGCCTGGGCAAGCTCTACCGGGTGACCGGCAACGCGCAGTATCTCGGACTGGCCCGGTTCTTCCTCGACGAGCGTGGACGGTACTATGGAGGCGATCGCTATCCCTCCGACTCTCCCTTCGTCATCTACAATTCCGAAGAATATCTTCAGAATCACCGGCCGGCGCTCGAGCAGACAGAGGCCGTCGGACATGCGGTCCGGGCGACCTACATGTATTCCGGGATGGCCGATGTCGCTGCGCTGGCGGGCCGGCCGGAGTACGCCTCGGCGGCGGGCATCATCTGGGAGAACGTCATCGGCAAAAAGCTCTATCTCACCGGCGGGATCGGTTCGAGCGGCGAATACGAAGCGTTCGGGCCCGAATATGAGCTTCCGAACGCCCGGGCCTATGCCGAGACCTGCGCCTCGGTCGGGAACGCGCTCTGGAGCCAGAGGATGTTCCAGCTTTATGGGGATGCTAAATATATCGATATCCTGGAACGCATTGTCTATAACGGGTTGATATCGGGCATCTCGCTCGGCGGCGACCGGTTCTTCTATCAGAATCCGCTCGAATCCGCCGGAAGATACGAACGGAGCGCCTGGTTCGAGGTGGCCTGCTGTCCGGCCAATGTCGCCCGATTTCTCCCGACACTCCCCGGATATGTTTATGCCGCGGGCAAAAACACTCTCTACGTTAATCTCTATGCCGCCGGCACGGCCCGGTTCGACGTCGACGGCCGTCCCGTCGAGGTCACCCAGGAGACAAAGTATCCATGGGAGGGGAGGGTGCGGATCCTGGTCAATCCGAGGCCGCCCCGAAAATTTACGGCTATGTTGCGCATCCCGGGCTGGGCGCTGAACAGGCCCGTGCCCACCGAACTTTATCGCTTTCTGGACAAGGGTGAACAGCCCGTCCGGCTTTGGATCAACCGGAAGCCGGTCGAGTTCGAGATCGAGAACGGGTATATCCGGCTCAGCCGGAAATGGCGGTCCAATGACCTGGTCGAGCTCATCCTGCCCATGCCCAGCCGCCGTGTCGTCGCCGACGAGCGGGTTCGCGAAGACGAAGGCAAAGTGGCGCTCGAACGGGGGCCGGTCGTCTTCTGCGCCGAGGGCGTGGACAACGGCGGCCGGGTGCTGAACCTCGTTTTGCCGGATGACGCCAGGGTCGAGTACTGGCAGCGGCCTGATCTTCTCGGCGGGGTGGCCATCCTGACGGCCAAGGCGGCGGCGGTCGAAAAGGATGCCGAAGGAAGAGTTGTGAACCGGAAGCCGCATGATCTCATGGCGGTCCCTTATTTCGCCTGGGCCAACCGCGGTCCGGGAGAGATGGTTGTTTGGCTGCCGCGGACCGAATCGGCCGTCAAGCCCAGGCCCAAACTGTGAGGGGGTGGTGATTCATGCTCAGATGGTTTAAATCTAAAATCCGGAATTCGGCTTCCTCCCCAGCGAAAGATAGCCCGGAGGCAAACGGTCCTCCCCAACCCCGGACTGAGGTCTATCGCCGGTTGGAGGACAGGGTCGATCCCACCGAATCCGTCGTCTCTGTTCAAAGCTCGTTCAAAGGCGAGATCCGCGGCCAGTCTGGGGCTCATATCCTGGGGAGTTTCGAGGGCCATATCCACAGCGAGGGGCTGGTGCGCACCGGGAAGGCGGCAAGGATCAAGGGTAATATCCACAGTCCTTACGTCATCCTCCAGGGAAACCTCGAGGGGGACATCTGCTCGGCCAGGCAGGTCGAACTCCGGGCTCAGGCCAGGATGCAGGGAAACATCGAGACCAAGATGCTGGCCATCGCCGACGGATGTTTTTTCGAAGGCCAGATCCGAATGGCGGGACCCGAAGATCAGCCAGTCCGCTTCAATGAAAAAAGGCAGCCCGACAACGATCGGATCATCTGATTAGAATCACGATTGGTCATTGATTATATGAAAGCGCTGCAGAGCTTCCACAGAGGGATGTATAAAAGATAAATTTGAAATGTGAAAAAATAGGACCGTCCCCTTTTCCGAAGATAAAAACTGTTAAAGAGATTCACCCCAGATCGCTCACCAGCCTCTGGTGTCTCTTGAGGACGAGGAAGGTGAGCAGGAGCCAAACGGCGATGATGACGAGGTTGAATCCCGCCACCTTCTTGATGCCGAGCCCGAGGACCGTCGTCCCGGCGATGAAGATGATGGCCGCCGCGAAGTCCCCGAAACGGACAAAGAGCGTGTCCACCGTCTGCTTGGCCTTGTACTTTTCCTCGCGGGCGGTCGGCAGCCAAAGCATCGCCTTTCCTGTGTTCATGATCGAGTAATCGGTCGCATTCTCGGCGATCTTGAGCCACTTGACGACGGCGAG
>JAFGRZ010000032.1 GCA_016934895.1 Candidatus Aminicenantota bacterium | reverse complement strand
TGCCGGGTGGGGACGCTCAGAGGACGGTAGTAATCGAGGGGAAAACGGAAGAGCCTCTCCCGGAAAAAGATGGCCTGTTCGACGTCGTCGAGGAGGCGGAAATCCGGCGGATAACCGAGGTCGAGAGCATAATCCCTCAGCACTCTCTCTCCGAACGAATTGAATGTGCTGATTTGGACAAAGGAATAGCTGTAGGGGATGAGCTGATCAACTCGCTCCTCCATCTCATTGGCCGCTTTCTCGGTGAACGTCACGGCCAGGATCTCCTCCGGCCGGGCCATCTTGGCCGCGATGAGATAGGCGATCCGCTGGGTGATGACTCGTGTCTTGCCGGTGCCGGCCCCGGCAATGATGAGGAGCGGACCGGGACCGTGCACCACGGCCTTTTTCTGTTCAGGATTGAGGTTTTTGAGAAGGTCCTGCGTTTCCTGGAGCCGAGGCCTCAACGCTTCTCTTCTTTTTTTCTGACGACGACCTTTTCGTCGGGCTTGATCAGCCAGAGTTTTTCGCGGGCTTCTTTTTCCACGGCCGCCGGGTCGTTCTGGAATTCTTCGATCTCCTTCTGGAGCTGGTTTTTCCGGACCTCGAGGCTCTGGACCTCCAGGAGCAAGGCTTCGTAGTTCTTCTTCGCCCGGTAGATTTCAATGAGTCCCTTCTTGCCGAACAAAGTGGAGATGAGAAGAACCAGAAAAAAGAAGGCCACGGCCGCCAGGGCCAGCTTCCTCCGGAGGGAAGGTCCCTTGCGTTCTTCCCGGGCCATCAGGACAGCCTCTTCATTCCCAGGGCCAGAAGATTCTCCATCTCCCCTTTGGTATTGGCCTCGGCGTAACAGCGGATGAGCGGCTCGGTTCCGGAGAGGCGGAGGAGCAGCCAATCGTCATCGTCAAAATCCAGCTTGATGCCGTCGATCCGCTCGATCGCCAGGACTCGTCTCCGTCCGAGCTGCTCCGGCGGGTTCATCAGGAGCTCCTTCAAAAGGCGCTCGCTTCTCGGCTGAAGAGGAAGGCTTCGCTGTCCGCTGAACTTGCGGCCGTATTCGCGGAAAAATTCCTGCTGCAACTCCGTCAGGTTCTTGCCCGAAATCGCCATCATTTCAGCGACCAGGAGGCCGGCGAAGATGCCGTCCTTCTCCGGCAGGTGGGATTTGACGGCGATACAGGCGCTTTCCTCGCCGCCGAAAATAATCTGCCGGCGAAGGAAGAGGTCGGCTATATACTTGAATCCGACGGGCGTTTTGAACAAAGGCAGATCGTATCTCCGGGCCACCCGGTCCAGCAGGTGGGAAGTGGCCACCGACCGGGCCACGCCGCCCCGCCATCCCTTCACCCGGACGAGGTAATCCAGCAGAAGGGCCAGAATGATATTCTGAATGACGATATGACCGTTCTGGTCAAGGATGCCGAAGCGGTCCCCGTCCGCGTCCGTGGCGATGCCCAGGTCGCATCGGTTCTCCAGGACGACCCGCCCGAGTTCACGCAGGTTCCGCTCGCTGCAGGAGGGCGTGATCCCGCCGAAATAGGGATCGACGTAGCCATGGATCTCCTTGACGGGGATGTCGTTGTCTTCCAGGATCTCGTCCAGGTACTCGCGACTCGTCCCGTAGAGAAGGTCCACGGCGACCCGGATGCCGGATTCCCGGATAGACGCAAAATCGATCTTTTTCTGGATGAACTCCAGATAGTCGCTCTGCAAATCGATCTTTTGGACGAACTCTCTCCGCGGATAGTAAGGAATGAAGGCGGGCCGTTGCGACAGGCTCCGGATCTCTTCCTCGACCTTGTCAGTCTCTGAAGGGAGCGCGGGAGCTCCGGTCTCGAGGTTCAATTTCAAGCCATTGTACTCGGGCGGGTTGAAGGACGCGGTGAAGTTGATCCCGGCCTGGGCTTTCCGCTTGATCACCTGAAGAGCCTGAGCTTGAGACGGCGCGTCCCGGTCGGACAGCAATACCTGGATCTGGTTGTGAGAGAGGATTTTGGCCGCCTCGTTCGCGAAACGCTCCGAGAGGAAGCGGGTATCATAGTTGACAATGACGGAAATCCCCCGGTCGGGGAATCTCCGTTTCAGATAGTTGGCGATGGCCTGGACGACGATCCGGACATTGGAAAAGGTGAATTCCGCTCCCATCACGGCTCGCCAGCCTGAAGTCCCGAATTTGATCATCTTGTCCGGGCCAAAATTAGCACAATAACAGGCCGGAAAGCAAATCGGTTATCGATCCTTTTTCTTCAGCACCTCTCCTGTCATGGGAACGAAGCGAACCCCGGAGATCTCTTTTTTGCGCAACCTCCCGCCTTCTTTGGTGATCAGAGTCAGGGTCTGGAAATGGCGTGCGCTCCCCAGGGGGATGATCAGACGGCCTCCTTCCCCGAGCTGGTCCATAAGGGGCGATGGAATCTCGGGCGCCGCGCAGGTGACAATAACGGCATCGAACGGAGCCTCCTCAGGCCAGCCTCGATAGCCGTCGCCGGCCCGGACCTGGACTTGGTCGGTGCCGAGAGCATGAAGGGTCCGGGCGGCTTGTGCCGCCAGCCGTTCGTTGATCTCGATCGAAAAGACCCGGGCTCCCATCTCGGCCAGGACGGCCGCCTGGTAGCCGGATCCGGTCCCGACCTCCAGAACCTTTTCTCCTTGCCTCAATCCCAGGCATTGCGTCATCAAGGCGACAATATAGGGCTGAGAAATGGTCTGGCCCTCTTCGATGGGCAGCGGGTAGTCCTCATAGGCCTGGTCACGAGAGCCCGGGAGGACAAACAGGTGCCGGGGAACCTTTCTCATGGCCTCGAGAACGCGGGGATCGGAGATGTCCCGCCCGGCGAGTTGCTCGGTGACCATGCGGCGCCGCTTTTCGGCGTGGGCATCGGCGTCCCGGCTTTGTCCATAAGCCAAGACCGGTGCCAGACAAAAGAACAGCATCCAGAGGCCGCAACGTTGTCTCATGCCGGTTTCTCTCCGTGAGTCGACCTTATTTTCATTTTCCCCCATTCCTCATAACAAATCAACCGCTTGAGGGCGGAGCGGGAGCTTTGGCATTGCCGAGCGATTCATCTCTCTTGATGAGAGGGCCGACGGTTTTTCACCTCCCATCTCCCCGCAAGGGGTGATTGACGCCCCCGTGGGATTATGAGATGCTGAGGCCCGTCATCAGTCTCGGACCGAGAGGAAGTTTTTCTGTTGACAAAGACTATGCTTTCTGATAATGAAAGGAATAACCTGGTTGAGAGTGAGAGAAGAGTGCCTTGGATGGAGAGGACAGCTGTATACCCGGGCTTCTTCGATCCCATCACCAACGGTCATGTGGACATCATCCTTCGGGGGTTGAAACTGTTCGATTCAATTATAATCGCCGTGCTCAAAAATCCCAAAAAAGAGGCCCTTTTCTCGACTAAAGAAAGGGTGACCATGATCGAGGAGATCTTTGCCGATCAGCCGAGGATCGAGATCCAGGTCTTCGGCGGGCTTTTGGTCGAGTTCGTCCGGAGCCATAAAGGGAGGATCGTGATCCGGGGGCTGCGGGCGGTTTCCGATTTCGAATACGAGCTCCAGATGGCCCTGATGAACCGCCAGCTCGACCCGGACGTTGAGACGCTCTATATGATGCCCAGCGTCCATTATTCCTTCCTCAGCTCGAATATCGTCAAGGAGGTCGTCTCCATGGGCGGAAGCGTCGCCGGGCTGGTTCCGGAGATCGTAGAGGACCGGCTCAAGGAGAAGCTCCGGCAAGGCAAGTTATCGATTTCTCAATAACCTCAATAAAGGCAGGCGCAAACATGCTCGGTTTTAACCAAGACAAAGGGATCGTCGGATTGGACATCGGTTCTCACTCCATCAAGGCGGTCGAGCTGGCCGCCAGGAAGAGAAGGGACCGGGACGTCTTCGAAGTCGTCCGCATCGGCTACGAGCCGCTCCCCCATGACGCCATTGTCGAAGGAACAATCATCGATTCGACCGCCGTCGTCGAAACGATCAAGATGATCTTCGACGAGAACAAGTTCAAGAATCGAAACGTCGCCATCTCCATATCCGGCAACTCGGTGATCATCAAAAAGATCTCTCTGCCGGCCATGGACAGGGAGGAGCTGGCCGAATCCATCGTCTGGGAGGCCAAGCACAACATCCCCTATCCGTACGAGGAAACAAGCGTCGACTACGCCATCCTCCGCCCTCCCCGCGGTTCGGAGGAGCGGAATTTGGACATCCTCCTCGTGGCCGCGAAAAAGGACAAGATCGCCAACTACAGCAACGTGGTCAACCAGGCCCGTAAGAATCTCGTGGCGATCGATATCGACGTCTTCGCACTCCAGAACTCCCTGGAGGTGAACTACCCGGAAGATTTTCAATCCAAGATCGTGGCCGTCGTCAACATCGGGGCCAACATCACCAATGTGGCCATCATCGAACGGGGGACTTCCCAGCTCGTCCGCGACCTTTCCCTCGGCGGTTTCTTCTTCATCGAGAACATCCGCAAGGAGTTGAACCTCAGTTTCGATGAGGCTGAGAAGTTGCTCAAGGGAATCCCCGTCAAGAGCGTCGCTCCCGAAAAGGTGGATGAGCTGGTCAGCTTCAACATCAAGGACCTGCTTGATGAGATCGATAAGACCTTTTCCTTTTATGAAGCCGGTGAGAAAAGAGAAAAGAAAATTGAACATATCTATCTGAGTGGCGGATTGGCCCAGCTCAAGAATATCGACGCGTCCTTCGAGCAGAAGTTCGGGATCAAGACCGAAGCTTTCAATCCCTTCCGCAACGTCGCTTATGACGAAAAGAGGCTCGATCCCGTCATCCCGCAGGAGATGGCCCCCCTCTTTGGCGTGGCCGTCGGGCTCGCCACCAGGAAAGTGGAAAAGTAACATGATCCGAATCAACCTCTTAAAACCGGAAAGCAAAGAGTTCAAGGAAGGGCCCGCCGTCTCCGGGCCGGAGTTCAGGCCCAAGAAGGCCTTTCCCTTCACCTCGGTCTTCGCGCTGCTCCTCATTGCCGTCCTGGCCGCGGGCTTCTTTCTTCAAAAAAGGATGATCAGCCAAGAACAGGAGCGGCTCCAGACGGCTCAGGCCGAGAAGAAGAAGCTTGAGTACGTCATCGCCAAGCTGGACGAGCTCGAGAAGCAGAAGGCTGTTTTTATGCGCAAGATCGGCCTCATCCGGCAGTTGCGCGCCCAACAGGACAGCGCCGTCACGATCATGGACGAACTCAGCAAGAAACTGCCGGATTGGGTCTGGCTGACCGAGCTCTCCTCCCAGGGACAGATGATCCAGATCAAAGGCAACGCCCTGTCCAATAACTTGATCGCTGATTATATTTCCAACCTGGAGAGCAGCCCTCACCTCACCAACGTCAACCTCATCTCCTCCACTCAGAAATCGGGACGGAGCGCCCAGTTCCTCGAGTTCTCGCTGACCTTGAATTATGTGCTGCCCGAGGCCGCGCAGCCGCCGCCTCAGGAGGCCAAGGTCAAGCCGAAGGCCAAAGCCAAGAAAAGGTGATCATCATGAGAAACATGCCCTGGTACACCTATGTTGTTCTGGCCGTGATCATTCTCGGCCTCGCCTTTTTCCTCTATTTCAAGCCGCAGCAAGCGGAACTCAACCGGATCAAGGCGGAAAGGCAGACGGTCGAAAAAGAGGTCCAGGAACTTCTCGAAAAGAAAAAGCAGCTGGACGTCATCGAAGCCGAACTGGCCACCCTCACCCAGACCTTGAAAGAGCTGGAAGTGATCATCCCCCTCCGGAAAGAGGTCGATGTCATCCTCCGGCGGGTTCAGCAAATGGCCTTCGATTCCCGGCTGGAGCTCGTTCGCTTCATACCCCGGGGGGAGATCAACCGGGAATTCTATTCGGAATGGCCGATCGCCATGGACATCCGGGGAAATTATCATAACCTAGCCTCGTTCTTCGACCGGCTGAGCAAGTTCGCCCGCATCTTCAACATCGAGAACTTCACGGTCAAAGCGCTGAACAACCAGACCGATGACCTGACGATCTCCTCCGCCTTCACGGCGAAGACATACATCTTCCTGGAAGAAGGGGAAACCGCTCCGGCGGCCAAACCTCAGCCCAAGAGGAGGACACCATGAAACGCGCCGGAATTTGGATCATCAGTCTCAGTCTCTTTCTCGGAGGAGGCGGCCGGCTCTTCTCCCAGGAGCAGAAACCCGCTCCGGAAAGGATCGCCCTTGTTGATCTGGAGACCGACCAGCTCACTTACGACGCCTCCGGGCGGAGGGATCCTTTCAAGAATCTCCTGGGCGGAAAAGAGCTCAAGGAGAAATCAGCTTTCGGCGCCGCGCCTCAGCTCTTCATAGATGACATCAACCTTATCGGGATCGTCAAATACAAAAAGAAGCATACGGCCATCCTCAGCGGCCCCCAGGGATTCCCTTATTATTTTGAGATCGGCGACAAGCTGTCGGACGGTTTCATCCTGTCGATTGGAGAAACCCAGGTCGTTTTTCGGAAAACCAATGAGCGGGGCATCCCCTTGACCAAGCCCAAAGATATCATCAAAGAAATAAACCCAGAGGAGCGTTAAAACATGAAAAGGAAAGCTTTTTGGCTGCTCTTCACCACCTTGAGCCTTGCGGTTGTCTTCGCCGGCACCAGCCCCGGATTCCCTGCTGCGGCCACGATAAATAAGATTGTCGCCCAGCCCGGTTTGCTGAACACCCGGGTCGTCGTGGAAACGGACAGAGCATTGACTGTCACCCGGACGTATTACGAGGACAAGACGCTCATCCTTGAACTCGACCATGTCGCCCTGAGCGGCGAGCCGCCGATTCAAGCCGCCGGCATTCCGCTCATCACCGCCGTCCATTTGGAAAAAGCGGGCGCCGAACAGGCCCGGCTGTCGATCCGCCTCCGCGAATCGGTCCCTTACACGGTTAAGACCGAAGAAAACCAAGCGGTCATCACATTGAACCGGATCCAGAGGGGATTGGGAGATCCTCCCCTAGAGGCCCAGGTCCAGCAGCAATTGGACAAGACCGCCGGTTCGACGATCTTCATGAATTCATTGAACATAGAGGACGGGGCGGGCGAGGTCCGATTTCGAGCCCGCCTCAGCGGCGACACCGTCACTCAGGTCTTTGCCCTTGAAAATCCACTGCGGCTGGTCGTCGACGTATTCAATGCGGTTTACGAAGAGCCGGCGTCTTTCCTGCCGGTCGACCGCTACGGATTGAAAAAGGTCCGGGTTGCCCAGTTCCAACTCAGCAATCCCCGCTCCATCACCCGGATGGTCTTCGACCTGAATGAACCGGTCTGTTATAACCTTCATTCGGACGGTGACGAGATCATTGTTTCTTTTTTGAAGGAGAGAGACGCCGTTCTGGCATCCGCCGCCGGAAGGGCGGTCGAGGAGCCAGCTCCGCCTCCCTCGCCGCCGGTCATGACAGCGGCCAAGACGGAGACGCCGTCCGAGACGGAGGTCCATTCTCCCATTCCCGCCGCGCCGGCCAAAGCGGAAAACGGAAAGAACGGCAAGGCCGAGGCCAAGAAAAGTTCTCCTCCCCCGGCCCGCCAGGAAGACGTGAGTTTCGGCCAGGAGCAGGAGACCCGATACCAGCCCAAAACTCTCGTGGAGAGGGAGGTCAAATACACGGGCGAGATCATCTCCCTGAAGTTTAAAGACGCCGACCTTCGGGATGTCATCCTCTATCTCGGCGACTTCGCCAAACTGAATGTCGTCTTCGATCCGGAAGTGAGGGGCGTTGTCACCTGCAACCTCGAAGATGTCCCCTGGGATCAGGCGCTTGATATTCTCCTCCGCAACAATAAGCTCGGCAAGGTCCTGGAAGGGAATGTCCTGCGCATCGCCCCGGTCAGCGTGTTAACCCGGGAGGACGAGGATCAGAGGAAGCTCAGGGAGAGCAAAGAACTCGCCGGGCCTCTTATCGTCAAGACCGTCACCCTGTCCTATTCCAAGGCCCGGGACGTCTTGAGCCTGCTCAACGCCAAGAAATCATCTCGGGGCGAGATCACCATTGACGAGCGGACGAACACTCTGATCATCTCCGACGTCCGGGAGAACCTGGACCTCCTCGAGAGATTGCTGACCGTCCTGGACACGCCCACCCCGCAGGTGTCGATCGAAGCGCGGATCGTCGAGGCCACCTCCACCTTCATTCGCAACCTCGGCGTCCAGTGGGGCTGGCGCGGTGTCGCCGATCCCTACTACGGAAACCAGACGAGCCTATCGTTCCCGAATTCGGTTTTAGCGGACGGCTCGGTCATCCCTCAGGGCATCGTGACCAAGGGAGTCGGCGGTCCGCTCGGCGGATATTCCATCAACCTTCCGGCACCCGCCTTCAACACCGCCGTCGGATTCTCCTTCGCCAACATTCTGGACACCTTCCGGCTGGACATGTATCTCACCGCCCTGGAGACCGCCGGAGAAGGACGCATCATCTCGAGCCCCAAGGTCACAACCCAAAACAACCAACAGGCCGAGATCGTCCAGGGCCGGCAGATCCCGGTCCAGACCGTGGCCAATTTCACGGTCACAACGCGGTATGTCAACGCGGCCCTGGAACTCAGGGCCACACCTCAGATCACCGCCGAGGGCACCATCATCATGACAATCGAGATTCAGAACAACGCCGCCGATTTCGCCAACCTGGTCAACGGCATCCCGCCGATCACCACCCAGAGCGCCCGGACGACGGTCATGATCCCCGACGGCGGGACGACCGTCATTGGCGGTATCTACCGGACGGAAGATTCCATCACCCGGGATCGGGTTCCGTTCCTGCATACCATACCTATCCTGGGGAACCTCTTCAAATCATTCGCCCGGACGAAACAAAATCGGGAGTTGCTCATCTTCATCACTCCCCGGATCATTAAATAAGGGGTGCGACCATGAAAAACATGAAGACGGTATTCGGTCTAGCGGTCATCCTTTCGGCTTTCCTAGCTCTGGTTTCCTGCAACCCGGTTGAAGACGATTCCCGGTCGGCCAGCATGCTGATCGTCGATAGCCTCCTGGGATCAGATGCCGACGGCGGCAGCGCGAATTTCCTGCAATCCGATGTCCTGTTGGGCAACGGAAGCGTCCGGGCGGATTCCATCTCGGCCACCCTCCGGGCGGAGACCCTGAATCCCGATCCCATCCTGGGACAATCCCAGTACAATGACATCGTCCTGACCCGCTACCTGGTGAGCTTCACCCGGACGGATGGCAGAAAGACTCCGGGCCAGGATGTCCCCTATCCCTTCGAAGGATCCATGTCCACTGTCATTAAAGCGGGCTCGACCGCATCGGCCAGCCTTGTCCTGGTGAGAGAGGTCGCTAAGCTCGAGCCGCCCTTGATCGGATTGGCGGACCTCGGGTCGGAGGTCGTCCTGGCCTGCACGGCCACGATTGAATTCTATGGTCATGACATGGTGAACAGGACGGTCAAGGCCACCGGCCAGCTGACCGTCTATTTCGCCAACTACGCGGACTCGGCCAGCGAGTAGCACCTGACTATGAAAAAGGTGATCAACATGAAGACAAACAATAAGCCAATCTTGATCGCGGCCTCTGTGGCCGTGCTTCTCCTCACCTTTTATGCGTGCCAGAAATCCACTATCGACGAACCCTCCCCCACCGGCCCCTCTTCCATCGCCACGACACTGACGTTGAATGCCAGCCCGAACGTGATCTTCGCCGGACTCCTGGACCGGCAAACAAGCGAAATCACAGCCACCTTGATGCGCTATGACGGGTCTCCTCTCGCCGACAAGACGGTCTTCTTCGAAGTTGTGGACAGCGCCGGCACCCGGATGAATCTGGGCTATTTCGACGGGAACCTGGCGATGCAATCCATCGTCACTGACGGAAGCGGCATCGCCCGGACCCACTATTACGGCCCCCTGACGGAGGAGATCGCCGACAATGGCTATCTCTATGTCCGGGCGACCGTCGCTTGGGACGGCTCCCAAATCATCGCCGACACGGCTCCCCTTTATGTGATTCGCGATTCCGACGAGATCCTCTTCAAGGCCGAAGCGATCCCGGATTTGATCTACGCGGGCGAGACGAGGGCGCGTTCCGAGATCAGAGCCGTTCTGACCGAGGGCGGCGCCCCGGCGGCCGGCATTCCGGTCTATTTCGTGCTCACTCCCGATATCGGTCGGTTTGCCGACCGGAAGCGGAATACTATGGCCCTGACCAATGACCAGGGAGTCGCTTCAGTCACCTATGTCGGACCGCTTTGGGTCGAGCTTCCGCCGACCGGCGCGACGGTCAACATCAGCGTTGAAGTGAGCCAGGATCTCTCCGAGCAGCTCCAGATCAGGATCATCCGCCAGAGGTAAACCGGGCCCACACCGGACGAATTCTTCTCCTCCTAGGGGAAGAGAAGGACGGATTTCTTCGAGCGAATCTCCTTAAGGCCGAGGGTCAGGACTTTCCTCAGGGACTCCGGCCGCCGCGCTTTGAGACTCACCTGGACCCGAAAAAGATCCCGCTTCCGGGCCAGCGGAGCCAGAGAGGGTCCAAACACCTGGATGCCACTGCTTGAATCCTTGACCTTAGCGGCGAACATGCGGGCTGCGGCCGCGGCCCGTCGCACGTTCCGGGCGCTAAAAACGACCTCCGCCAATGAAGAAAAGGGAGGATAATCGAGAAGCCGGCGGAATTTGATTTCGCTCCTGTAAAAAGCCGCATAATCGCCCTGAGCCGCCGCCCGGATGCTGTAATGGTCGGGGGCGGTCGTTTGGATCAAGAGCTCGGCATCGTCAGCCAACCGAAGCCAGCGGGATGTCCGGAAGATGATTTGGAAAGCTCTCTGCCCCGATCGAAAATCGGCCAGATGAAGGACCATCTCCGGATGAAGGATGCCGACGAACGTCACCGCCGGAAGACCGGCCTCGCGGGTCAGCCGGTGCGTCCCGACCAGGATATCAATATCCCCTTTTTCAAACTCCCGGAGAAGCGATTCTCTATGTTCCTTCCGGCCGGCTTCGCCGGCGGCCCAGACTTCGACCCTGTTCCCGGGAAACGTCCTCCTGAGATCCTCGGCCACGGCCTCGATCCCGGCGCTTCTTCTGACCGTCAGCGGCCCCCGGCAACGCGGGCAGATCAGCTCGGCGGGGACGCTCCGGTGACAGGCATGACAGACCAGCGTTCCTTCGCTCTTATGGTAAGAAAGAGCAAAGTCACAGCGGTCGCATTTCGGCACGAAACCGCACCGGTTGCAGGCCAGAGAGGAGGCATAACCCCTTCGGTTGAAAAAGATAATGGCTTGTTCTTTTTTTCCCAGCCGCTCCCGGACGGCCCGGACAAGCCGCCCGTCGATCAATCCCGGCCGGCCGCGCGAATCGATGACCGTCACTTTCGGTTTGGCAAACTCGGGGCCGACGTCGACGAGCGAGCGTCCCTTGCGGGCGCGGTAAAAGGATTCGACAGTCGGCGCCGAACTTCCCATCACCAGGACGGCCTTTTCCTCTTCGGCCCGGAGTCCCGCCGCCCGCCGGACGTCAAACGGGAGGCCCTCCTGTTGAGAGTAACTTTCATCTTGCTCTTCATCGAGGATGATCAGACGCAGGTTTCGGAGCGGCGAGAACAGAGCCGAGCGGGCTCCGATGACCACTCGGACGCGGCCCTCTTTGATCTCCTGCCATTCGAGTTCCCGTTGTCGGTCCGTCTTCCCGCTGTGGAAAACCGCCAGGCCGCCGCCCAGGCTTTTTTCAAACTCTTCGATCAAGCCCGAGGTCAGCGAGATCTCGGGAACGAGATAAAGGACGGATCCTGATTTCGAGACTGCTTCCCGGAGGAGACGGGAATAGACGTCTTTGCGCCGACCGGCGGCGCCGAAAAGGAGAAAGGAAGAGAAGGCTTTTTTGGCCATCACTCCGGAAATCATCTCCACCGCCCGGCAGACCCTTTCATCCACGGAGAAGTCCAGCTCGAGCTGGGCCGGGGATCGAGAGGGCTCGGGCCGACTCCTTCGGCGGACCCGTCGGATGGAACGTTCGACCGCGACAAATTCTTTTCTCCGCATCCTGGCAATAAGAGCCGGGACGTTTTTGGCCCCGCTTTTGCTCTCCAGAAAAAGCGGGGAGTGCGGTTTTTTTTCAAGAAGAACCGCAAGGCGGCGTTCGTCTTCGCTCAGCAGACCTCGTTCAAGGGCCTTTTTCCCTTTCTCCGTCAGGAGGACGGACGCTCTGCTCCTGACGAGCAAAGACGGCGGCACAGCGGATGGCAGCATTTCCCCCCAGGGAACAACGTAATAACGGCCCAATCTCCTGACGAAGGCCAGAAGCTCGGAAGTGAATAGAGGGGTTTCATCCAAAACCTCGGCGATAGGTTTGACTTCCAGGGCACGGCCGGGTTTTCTTTTTCTGAAACCGACGATGATTCCCGTGAGCCAGCGCCCCCCGAGGGGGACAAGAACGCGGGAACCCACCCGGGCCGGCCTTTTCATCTCCTCGGCCAGAGAGTAGGTATACGGTTGATCGAGAGGTAAGGGCAAGATGACGTCGGCGAAGAGCGGCATTATTCGTTCAAGACAGCCATAACCTGCTTCATGTCCGACCAAACAGCCTTCCTCAACTCCCTGTTGCCCTCATTCCGGATGAGATAGGAGGGATGGAAGGTGGGCATGACGAGGATCTCTCCGTATTCGACGAATTGTCCCCTCCGCTTGGACATCCCCATCGGTGAAGGATAGAAAAAATCCGTAGCCACTTTGCCCAGCGAAACGATCACTTTGGGAGCGATCGCCTCGATCTGGGCCTCGAGGTAGCGCCGGCACGCCTCGATCTCCTCCCGGACCGGAGTGCGGTTCTTGGGCGGCCGGCACTTGACGACATTGGTGATGTAGACGTCCTGCCGGCTGAAACCCATGGCCGTGATGATCTTGGTCAGGAGCTGCCCGGCCCGGCCGATGAATGGTTTCCCCTGGGAGTCCTCATCGGCCCCCGGGGCTTCGCCGACGAACATCAGTCTCGCCTGATCGTGGCCTTCTCCCGGGACGGCATGGGTTCGCTCCCGGGAGAGCGGACAGAGGGCGCAGGAGAGGATCTTACGGTCAAGTTCACGAAGGATTCTCGACGCCGCGGCTTGGTCCGTCTTCGGAGGCGGGCGACGGGGAACCGCCTCGGGAAGAGACGCACTTTTCGGTTCCGGAGATCTTATCCGGATCCGCCTTTTTCCCTCCGGGGCAAAGATGAAGTCGGCGCCGATATCGGAAAGAAACCGAAGTTCCCGCTCAAGAGGCTCGAGGCGGCGCTCACTTTTTTCGCTCAAGCAACGCCTCCACCCGGTCCATGATCAGACGGCTGATCTGTCTTTTGCTCTCTTTGTCCGATTCGAAGACCGTCTCCTTCCGGTCGATGATGACGACCTGGTTGTCATCGGAATCGAATCCTATGTCTTTCCGGGAGACGTCGTTGGCGACGATGAGGTCGAGATTCTTCGCCCGGAGCTTTTTCATGGCGTTTCCGGCGACGTCTTCGGTTTCGGCCGCAAATCCGACAAGGATCTTCCTCGCCCGTCCGCGCTTCCCGTGCAACCCCGCCAAGATATCTTCGGTCGCCACGATCTTCAAGGCCCGGGGGATCTCTTTTTTCTTCATTTTCTGCGGGGAGGGCGCGGCCATTCTGAAATCGGCCACGGCGGCTGTCATGATCACCGCATCCGCGCGGCCGAAATTTTTTTCCACCTCCCGCCCCATCTCGGCGGCGGTCTCCACCTCCCTCACCTCGGCGCCGAACGGCGGGAGAAGCGAGGTCGGTCCGGAGATGAGGATGACGCCGGCGCCCCGCCGCAGAGCTTCTCCGGCCAGCTCATAGCCCATCCTCCCCGAGGAACGGTTGGAGAGGTAGCGGACGGGATCAAGGGGCTCACGGGTCGGTCCGGCGGTGATCAGGATCGTCCGGTCTTTCAGGCCTTCGCTCTTTTTCAGAAGATGGAGGCCCTGGGCCGCGATCCTGTCGGGCTCGGCCAGGCGGCCCCAGCCTTCCTCGCGGCAGGCCAGGTAACCCTTT
>JAFGRZ010000198.1 GCA_016934895.1 Candidatus Aminicenantota bacterium | reverse complement strand
TTCGCGTCCTTGCCGAAATTCCCGATGGCGAGGCCCGCGGTCATGCGGACGACGAGGTCTTCGTCTTTGAGCGCATGGATAAGCTGCGGTAGAGCCGGTTTGGCGGCCGCGCCGATCTCACGAAGCGCGAGCGCGGCGACGGTGCGCGTCCGGGCGTCCGGATCGGAGAGGAGAGGCGCGAGAGCGCTTACGGCGGCAGCTCCGGCCGGGCCGAAGAGCGCGATTGTCTCGGCCGCAGCCTGCCGTACCTCATTTACGGGATCTGCCAGGGCGGCCGTAACGACGGGGAGGGCCGGAATCCCGTCTTTCCCGAACTGGCCGATCGCGCGGAGCGCCGCGGCGCGGGCGTCGGGGGCGGTCGATTTCGCTCCGGCCATGTAATCGGGCAGCGGGCGGCCGCGGTAGACGGCGGCGGCAGTCTGAGCCCCCGCCTGGAGGCCGGTCCATATCATCAGGATAAAGGCGATTGACGTGCTCATCGTGATTCTCATGGGCTTTTCGTCCTTCCCAGGCGTCATCTCTTGATCCGCGCCTTTTCGTCGACCCGCGCCAGGACGACGTTGTCGATGCCGAGGTTGAAGCCTCTTGATGCGTCGTTCTTGCCGACACAGGTGAACGTGAGCTTGTGGCGGCCCTTCGTCAAGTCGACCCATCCGATCAGATGATCGGCGGCCACGTAGAGCTCCGAATTGTAGGTCTCGACTCGAACCTCTCGGCGAGAGGTCCCGCCGCCGGGCCGTGCCTCTCCCACGGCAACACCGTCGAGATTGACCGTGTAATCCCCGTAGTCGGCCGCATGGGCGACCTGGGCGATGATCTCGTAGAATCCTTCGGAGGCCACGTCGAAGGGGACGTCGATGCTCGACCCGACTCCGTTCGCCTTCAGGAAAAGGATGTCCTTCGACCAGAAGACATCCCTCTGGACCGTCGCTTGCCCCTCCCGCGCGGACACGTCTTTGATGGCGTTTTCGACCTCGATCTGGGTCGCATTTCCGTGCGGCAGCCGGGCCGGACCGTAGGGCGGCTCGGAAAGGCCCTCGTTGACGCCTTTCTGGTACCAGAACGCGACGCTGCTCCAGAGGTCGAAGCGCTCCCGGAAGCCGTCTGTCAGCCCGTCCCCCAGCCGGACATGCCCTTTGTGCTCGATGAGGAACTTGAGCGATGTCTTGAACGGGACCGGGTCGGCGAGGTGCCAGCGATATCCACTCAGCCGGGCCCCGACGCCCCTCCCCTCCGCGATGGGGACGCCCGTGAAGAGGCCGTTCGAGACGCGCAGGCTCCAAGCGTCGTTGAAGTAATCCTCGGTGCCCGTGCCCTCCATGACCGGCGTGGGGGATCCGTCCACGTAGAAGAGGTCGTCGCCCTCGCCGAACCAAAGGGACTCGGTCTGGACGACGCTGAGCAGAGCGCCGATGAGGTGGCCTTCTCCCTTGACGTTCAGGACCTCGTAGTGTCTTCCTCCGATGGCGGGCAGCTCCTGCCGGTAATAGGCGTGGAAATAGCCGATGTCGGGGGGAAGTTGCTTGTGCTTCTGCCAATCGATCTGGTAGTAGAACATCGACACGCGGCGGCGGCCCTCGTTCGTGACCGTGATCCGGCATGACCTGTGGAAGGGCATCGGCCAGTAGCTGTTCCGCGACCGGCCGTTCGAGCTGTTACGGATCATCAGGGAATCGATGTTCCGCTCGTAGCCGTGGGCCGAGGCGAAAAAATCCCCGAACGGCACGTCAACGCTCGGCGTCCTGCTCCCGTCGTAGTAAATCCGCAAGCGGAGGAGGCGCGGCCAGGCGTACTCGTTGGCCGCGACCGTGAACCACATGTGGGTGACGATCCCCGGTCCCTCCAGGTCGGCGAGAACGAGGGTTTCGCCCGGGACGGGCCTCTTGCTGTCGTCGTTGCTGTCGACGTAGATGTTGTTGCTCGAGACGCGCCGCTGTTCGAAGTCCTTGAGGCGGGCGATGCCGACGGGATCGAGCGGCGGCACCGGGACGCTCTGCGCCCACCCCGCTTCCGCGGCGGCAAGAAGCGCAGCGCCGATGAGCAGCGTTCGGACGCGCGGGGATCTTCTCCTGGTTCGAGTCGGAGGATTCATGGCTCTCTCCTTATGGACGGATCGTTCAGCGTCCTCCCTCAACGAGAGGGAGGACGTTCCATGCCCAAGGACGTTGTCAATCGGCCGCCGTCGAGAGGCGGCCGAAAGATTCCGTTGGATTTTCGGCAAAAGCAAGTGATCCAATCGTTTGGCTCAATCGATTGTTTGGCGACGCAAAATTATTCACACAATCATTTGCGTTTGTCAAGAATGGAATCATCTGAATATCCTCTAAAATTATGGGGACTGAACAGCCATGGGGAAGGCCCCCCTTTTTTTAAAGGAAATTTTTGCTATAATTGGGGACTCCGATGATCAAGCTCAAAGAGCGGCTGAAAAAAGATATCCTAACCAGAGTCAAAGAGAAATGGGCTCTGGATGAGGAGGAGATCGAGATCGCCTCGACACCTCAACAGAGTTTTGGAGACCTCAGCCTGACGTTCCCTTTCAAGCTGGCGAAGAAGCTCAAGGCCGACCCCCGCCGGGTCGCGCAAGACCTTCTCCCGCTTCTTTCGGGCCTTGAGGGAGTGGAGAAAGTCGAGGTCGCCGGGCCGGGCTATATCAATCTCTTCCTGGAACGAAAAGCATTTTTCCGCTGTTCGCTCGACTCGGTCGGAGCGTCTTCCCTTTTCCCAGAGCACTCCAAAATCATTATCGAGCACACCAACATCAACCCGAACAAGGCCGCTCATATCGGCCATCTTCGCAACGCCTGCCTGGGCGATACGCTGGCGCGCTGTCTCAAGGTTAAGGGCGAGACGGTTGAAGTTCAGAACTACATTGATGATACCGGCGTCCAGGTCGTGGACGTTGTCTTTGGACTGATGGATCTAGAAAAAATGAGTCCGGCTGAGATCGAGCGGATCCCGGGCAAGTTCGATTATTTCTGCTGGGATCTCTATGCCCGAACCGTCTCCTATCTCGAAGCCCACGCCGAGGCCCAATCGAGGAGAGCCGAGATCCTCAAAAAGGTCGAGGAGGGCGATTCCCCGGAAGCGGCCATGGGTCAGGCCGTCTCGCGGCGGATTATCAAAGCCCATCTGGAAACGATGAAACGGATCGATGTCGGCTACGACCTCCTCCCCTGCGAAAGCAGCATCCTTGGGCTCAAGTTTTGGGAAAAGGCCTTCCAGAAGCTCAAAGAGAAAACGGCCGTTTACCTTTCTAATCAAGGGGAAAACGCCGGCTGCTGGGTGATGCGGCTGGCGGACGAGGCCGAGCGGGAAAAAATCATCGTCCGCTCGGACGGAACGGTCACCTATGTCGGCAAAGACATCGCTTATCAGCTCTGGAAATTCGGCCTTCTGGGGAAAGACTTCTACTACGAGCCCTTCCTCCGGGAGAACGGCCGGACGATCTGGATCACGACGACGACGCCTAATGACCGGGCCCTCTCTTTCGGCCGCGCCGGCCAGGTTTACAACGTCATCGATGTCCGTCAATCGTACCTCCAGAAGATCGTCGTCCAAGGCCTCCGCTCCCTCGGCTATCTTGAGCAGGCCGACAAATCCATCCATTACTCATACGAAATGGTCGCCCTTTCGCCCAAGAGCCTGCTGGAGCTTGGTTACGAAGCTTCGGAAAACGAAAAAGACCGCAGCTATCTTGAGGTTTCAGGACGGAAGGGACTGGGTGTCAAAGCGGACGACCTTCTTGACCGGCTGGCGGACAAAGCTCTTTTCGAGGTCGAAAAACGAAATCCGGACCTCCCGGCCGCCCAAAGAGCCGAGATCTCCCGGCAGATCGCCTGCGGAGCGCTTCGCTATTTCATGCTCAAGTTCGCCCGCAATTCAGTGGTCGTCTTCGATTTCGAGGAGGCCCTCAATTTCGAAGGAGAAAGCGGCCCCTACCTGCAGTATACCTTGGTGCGCTTGAACAGCATTTTCAAGAAGCTCGAGGATCGAGCCGCCCTGGGGCCGTCCGCGCTCGAAGCCCTGCGGGACCGGCAAGACATCCCGTTGTCCCGGCTTCAGGAAGCGGAGGCTCATGATTTCTGGGACATCATCGTGTATGCGGCCCATCTCGAAGAAACCATCCTTCATGCCGTCTATTCCCTTGAGTTCTCCCACCTGGCCAAGTTCACCTTCAACCTCTGTCAAAAGACCAATGCGTACTATCATCTCTACTCGATCCTCGGCGAAGCCGATTCGGAGCTCCGCCGGATCCGTATTTTGACGATAGACCACATCCGCGAAACCCTCGGGAAGGCGCTCTTCCTGATGGGCATCCCCTTGCCCGAAAAAATGTGACCGGCGCCGGGAATCCGGAGGGGATGCGGAGTCGTTCTAAAAAACAGAAAGGAGGCCAGAGAATGATCGAAGTCGAAAAGCTCACCAAGAAATACGGCGATCTTGTCGCCGTCAAAGACCTCAGCTTCAAAGTCGGCAAGGGCAAGATCTGGGGATTGCTGGGTCCCAACGCCGCCGGCAAGACGACGACGATGAGAATTCTGACAGGCTATCTTCCCGCCACCGCCGGAAAAGCGAGCGTCTCCGGGTTCGACGTCTTCGAGAAGCCGAACGAAGCCAAAAAAATCATCGGTTACCTGCCCGAGGTGGTTCCTCTCTATCCGGAGATGACGGTTGCCGAGTATCTGCATTTTGTCGCTGCCATCAAACAGGTGCCTGCCGCTGAACGCAGGCCCGCCCTGGAACGGACAATCGAGACCGCCGGCCTCAAGGATGTCCGCAACAGGCTTATCCAGAACATCTCGCGGGGGTATCGGCAGCGCGTCGGTATCGCCCAGGCCTTGATTCACAACCCCGATGTGCTCGTGCTGGACGAGCCGACCATCGGGCTCGATCCGGCCCAGATCATCGAGATCCGCGGCCTGATCAAATCCCTCAAAGGAGACCACACCATCATCCTCTCGACGCACATCCTTCCCGAGGTCACCCAGACGTGCGACGGAGTGGCCATCATCAACGAGGGACGATTGATGGCTTCGGGCTCCCTCGAGGAGCTGACGGCTTCTTTCCGCAAGAACGTCGGTGTTATCCTGAAGCTCCGGAGAGGGCACGAAGAGGCGCTCGCGGTCCTGAGAGAGCTGCCGGGAGTGGAAACGGCCGTCCGCCATAACGGTGAGCTGGCCGTCGAGTGGAATCCGGACAAGGACCTGCGTGAAGTCATCGCCCAACTGGTCGTGGAAAAAGGCTGGGGACTCCTGGAGATGCGGACCGAATCTCTGGATATCGAGGACCTTTACCGCCAGATCGTCGTCGGAGGGATCGAACAATGAGAAATATCTGGTCGATCGCCAAGAAAGAGATCAAAACCTACTTCTCCTCTCCCATCGCCTACGTGGTCATCGCCGTCTTCCTGGTTCTGACCGGCTTTTTCTTTTACAGTGCGCTCTGGTGGTTCAACTCCCAGGCGATTCAGATGGCTCAGAATCCTTACTACGCGCAACAGATGAACATCAACCAGATGGTCTATACACCTCTCTTTCACAATATCAGCATCATCCTCCTTCTCATGCTGCCTCTTCTCACGATGCGCCTGTTTTCCGAGGAGATGAAGAGCGGGACGGACGAACTGCTCTACACTTCTCCGCTCAGCGTCAGCCAGATCGTCCTCGGCAAGTACCTGGCGGCGCTCGTCGTCCTGGCCGCCATGCTGGGCCTTTCGGGCAGCCTTTCGATCTTCGCCTTTGCCTTTGGGAATCCGGAACTGCCTCAGATCCTGAACGGCTACATGGGCCTCTTCCTTATGGGAGCCGCCTTCATCGCCACCGGCCTTTTTTTCTCATCGCTCACCAAGAATCAGGTGGTCTCGGCGATCCTGACATTCGGCGCGCTGCTTCTCTTCTGGATCCTGAACTGGGCGGCCTATTCCGCTTCGGGGATCTGGAAAGGCGTCCTAAACTACCTTTCCATCTTCCAGCATTTCGACGATATGACCCGGGGCATCCTGGACACCAAGGATCTGGTGTATTACCTCAGCTTCGCCTTTTTTGGGCTCTTCCTGACCCATTCGGTGATTCTATCCCGCCGTTGGAGATAAGCGATGGACACCCTCAAGAAAAATCTCAATTTTGTCGGCCTGACTTTGGTCATCCTGGGTTTGATCGCCCTGCGCATCTGGCCGCACCGGAAAGCCGCCGCCCTGGCCGCTGTGGTCCTCGGTATCACCGCCCTGGCGGTCTACATCGCCCTGAATATCTCCGTCCTCAAAGACACCCTGAGACGCAAATCGTTTCTCTATTCGACCAACCTCGTGCTCATCGTTGTCCTCGTCCTGGCCATCCTCGTCCTCCTGAACTCGTTCCTGTCGCGGCACAACCACCGCTTCGACTTCACAGAGTCCAAGGTTCACAGCCTCTCCGACCAGTCCATCCAGGTGCTCAGGAACCTCGAACAGGACGTCCAGATCAAGGCGTTTTTCAGAGATGGGAACTACGGCCGCGGCAAGATGGAGGACCTATTCAAAAACTACGTTTACTACTCCAAGAAAGTCAAATATGAGTTCATCGATCCCGACAAGAACCCGGGTCTGGTCAAGGGATACAACATCACCCAGGACGGCACGACCGTGCTGGAGGCGGGCGCCAACGAGAACCGGATCACGACCACGACCGAAGAGGATCTCACCAACGCCCTGATCAAGGTAACCAGGGAAAGTAAGAAAACCATCTATTTCCTCGAAGGCCACGGGGAGCACAGCATCGAACAGGCCGAGGATCTCGGTTTCTCGTTCGCCAAGGACGAACTCGAGAAGCTGGGATATATGGCCAAAAAGCTGACCCTGGCTCTCTCCGAGACTTTCCCCCAGGACTGTTCCCTCCTCGTCATCCCGGGGCCTCAGAAAGATCTCCTGCCGAACGAGCTCGAGACGATCGAAGGCTACCTCAGGAGCGGCGGACGGGTTTTTTTCATGATTGACCCGGAGACCGTTTCCGGGATGATGTCCTATCTCCTTTCTTTCGGCGTGAAGCTCGAAGATGACATCATCGTGGACACCGTCTCGCGCCTCTTTGGGGGGGATTATTTCATGCCGGTCATCACCGAATACGAAATTCACGAGATCACGCGGAACTTCCGTTATGCCACCTTTTTCCCTTACGCCCGCTCGGTCGAGGCCGCCGAGCCGAAGCCGGAAGGGATCACCCTGTCCGTCCTGGGGAAGACCAGCCCCAATTCCTGGTCCGAGAGACAGCTCGATCAGAAGCAGGTGACCTTCGATAAAGACAAGGATGGGCAAGGTCCCCTCTCGCTGGCCGTCGTCGCCACCGTCGAGCCGAAGGAGGAATCCGATCCGCAAACGGCCGTGGGAAGGCCGGCGGACGAGAAGCCGGAACCGCCGGGAGAGCAAGAGGGGCCGGAGATGAAGGAAGCGGAGGAAACGCCGGCCGTCGATACAAAGAAGGAAGGACGTCTGGCCGCCTTCGGCGACTCCGATTTTGCCAGCAACCGCTATTACAACCTCTCCGGAAACGGCAACTTCTTCCTGAATACAGTCAACTGGCTGACCGAGGAGTCGGACCTGATCTCCATTCAGCCGAGGACATCCTCCCCCCGGACCGTCCAATTCACGCCTTCCCAGGGCCGGATGATCTTCTTCGTCTCCGTCATTATCCTTCCCCTCCTTGTCCTCGTCCTGGGGATTTCAGTCTGGCTGAGGAGAAGATCTCTATGAAACCCAAGACCACCCTGATCCTTCTTTTGGCCTTTCTTGTCTTGCTGTCGGCTATGCTTTTATTCGATTCGAAAAGCAAGGCCCGCCAAGAGGAAAAAGAAAACGAGAAAACGCTCGTCGATCTGGCCGCGAACGATATCGAAAAGGTCACCCTGAAAAAAGAAGACGAGACCATCGCCTTTGCCAGGGACGACAAGGGGGATTGGCGGATCACGGAGCCGCTCGAAGCCGCCGCCGATTCGTATGAGGTCAACCGCATGGTCGACGATTTTTCAATTCTCAAGTTCGACCGCTTGGTCGAAAGCGACGGCGACCCGTCCAAATATGAGATCCCCAGGAAAGAAGTCGCCCTCTGGCCCAAGGGCAAAGAGTGGCCGGTCAGAATTCTTATCGGCATGGAGAATCCCCTCGATAACTCCCTCTTTGCCAAGCGGGAAGACGATCCCAGGATCGTGCTTCTCTCCAGCGGCCTGAAGAGCGGTCTGGATAAAAAAGTCTTCGATTTCCGCCAAAAAGACATTTTCAAGTTCGATTCCGACGACGTCGCCGCCGTGAAGCTTAAGGCTAAGGAGATTGCCTGGAAGGCATTGAGGAAAGAAGGGCAATGGTACCTGGAGAGTCCGGTCAAGGCTCTGGCCAAGGAAAGCCGGCTCGAGGACCTGCTTCGGGCGCTCTCGGGCCTCCGGGCGAAGGAGTTCGTCGCAGAAGAAAAGCAAGACGCGGACCTCGCCAATTTCGGCCTCAAGGATCCCGATTTCTCTGTTTCCCTCAATCTCCCGGCGGCCAACCAGGAGATCGTCTTTTCCCTGGACAAGCAGGACGATGCGGTCTATGCGACGACCTCTCTCTCCAGCAAGATCGTCAGCGTCGAGGAACGGATTCTCACCGATATCGAGAAGAAAGTCGAGGACATAAGGGAAAAACAGGTCGTCCTCTTCAACAGCTGGGAGGCCTCCCGGGTGGAGATCAAGCGGGGTGAGTTCAAGCTCTCCGTCGTCAAGGGGGCGGAAGGGAAATGGCATTTCGGGGACGACGATAAAGAGGAAGCGGACCGTTCCAAAGTAGAAGATTTCATCAGGAGAGTGGAAAGTCTGGAAGCCGTTGAGTTCATCGATTCGCCCGCCGATTTGAAGGCCTACGGTCTCGCCGAGCCTCAAGCTGAAGTCGCTATCTGGGTCAAGGATGACGAGATGGAAAAGGAACACACGGTCCTGGTCGGCGCCCGGGAAAAGGACGGCCAGCAGGTCGTAGTCAAGAACCCGGCCCTCAACTCCCTCTTCCGGGTGGACGCGGCATTTCTGGACGGGCTTCCCGCAACAGCCGAAGACTGGCGGCTTGTTCCACCTGAAAAAGCAGGGGCAGAGCCCGACAAGCCCGGGGAGGCTCCGAAAGGGGATGAACCGGCTGCCCAACCGCGCGGAGCTGATGGATAGAAAAGAACCCGACGGGAGCCTGCCTCGGAAGATCGGTCGTTGGTATAGAACCCATCGCCGCAGGCTTCCTTGGAGGGAAACCAAGGATCCTTACAAGATCTGGGTCTCCGAGGTTATGCTCCAGCAAACGACCGTGAATGCCGTCATTCCTTATTACGTGCGTTGGCTCGAGCTTTTTCCCGACATCCAGGCTTTGGCCCGGGCACCGCTCAGGCGGGTTCTCAAGGCGTGGGAAGGCCTGGGCTACTATCAGCGGGCCCGAAATCTCCATCAGGCGGCCCGGACGATTTGCCGGAAGCACGGCGGCTCCATCCCCGCTGAATTCGAGGAGTTTATCGCGCTTCCAGGCGTCGGCCCCTATATTGCCGCGGCCGTTCTCAGCCTTGCCTTCGACAAACCCTATCCCGTTCTGGATGCCAACGTCAGACGCGTGGGGATGAGGCTCTATGGGTTCCAGGGGAAGGCGAATGCGCGCGCGGACGCCGTCCTTCTCGCCCGGATCCGGGGCATTTTTCCCGTTGAAAACGGAGCCGATTTCAACCAGGCATTGATGGAACTCGGAGCGCTCATCTGCCGGCCCAAAAACCCGGGCTGTCTTCTTTGCCCGGTGCAGTCCTTCTGTCGGGCCTATCAAAGCGGCGAACAGGAGGTCATCCCGGCCCCCAAAAGCAGGTCCTTTCAACAGATCGAAACCGTGGTCGGCATCATCAGCGATCAAGGAAAATACCTGATTCAACAAAGACCTGCGCAGGGCCTTCTGGCCGGACTATGGGAATTTCCGGGCGGAAAAAGGGAAAAAGGAGAAACCCTCCGTGAAGCTCTCCGCCGTGAGATCAAGGAGGAACTGGGCGTCGAGGTGCGGCGAGAGAGGTTGCTCCTCAAGCTCCGGCATGCCTACACGCGTTTCCAGGTCGAGCTTTTCGTCTTCGAGTGCGAACTGGACCGCTCTCCCCTGCCGAGGAGCCCGAACCGGCGCTGGGTGGGCCTCCGGGCCCTTAAACGCTACCCGTTCCCATCGGGCAGCGCCCAAATCGTCCGATTTCTCGAAGATCGGGACTCCGAGAAACAAAAACGCGTTTCAGTCGGTCCATAGCCATGGAGATCATCTATGAGTTCGTTCCCTACGGAGAGCGTTTAGATCCCCGGCCCGAAACGATCGCTCTGGACGTGGGCATGAGAACGGTTCCGGGTGTCGTCGACCATCATCACCCGGACGCCGAGCCCGAGTGCACGGCCTCTCTCATCGTCAAATATCCCGACCTCGTGATCAACCATCTCAGTGCCTACGTTTCGGCGCGGCCGGATGACCGGCTTCCTCCGCTCCGAATCATCACTCACCGGTTGCCCGATTTCGATTCCCTGGCCTCGATCTTCCTGACGTTGAGGCTCCTGGAAAAAGGCGCGGTCGACCCCGCGATGCGCCGGATCGCCCGCTATACCCGCCTGGTCGATTCCGCAACCCTTCCCGCAGAAGTCGAACTGTCGGCGACTCCCTACGCCATCCTCCGGGCGCTCTTCTCGGGCGCCGGGAAGGGAGAAGAGGAAATCAATCGAATGAGGACAAGCGAGGGGCTCAAGTTCATGGGCTTCCTTAACACCAAGTCCGAGGAAGGCTACGAGATCGAAGAGAATCGCCTCCTTTTCTCCGGAATCGACCGTTACCAGCGGGCCTCCCGCAAAGTGGAGAATGACCACTTCCATTATCTTGATGACCTGGAGCGGTCGGAGAAAGTCATCTTGAACCTCCCCCTCGAAACCGGGACCGGCGGCCGTCGCGTCGACGGCCTCATCGTCCGCAACCCCACAAGTTTTTTGCTTAAGGAATGGGCCCGTCGAGATCTGAGTCATTCTTCACTGGGGAAAGGATTCTCGCTGTTGCTCACGATCTTCGGCGGCCAGAGATACATCCTCGGCGTCGATCCGGCCAGAGGGGTTTATCTCCGTGGTCTCGGGGAATGGCTCAACCAAAAAGAGGAAGAGACCCGGCTGGCGGCGGGCCAAAAACTCAGTCATCGCTGGTACGAAGGAAACTGCCCTTTCTTCAACTATCGGATCATCAACTCGCCTCAGGACGGGACGGCTCTGAGCCATCAGGACATCGTCGACGGCCTGATGGCGTTCAGCCGGAGCCTTCTCCCCTCCGGCTAAGCCCGCGTTCCTTTCCTGACCAAGGCTTCACTCAGCAATAAGAATCCGGCCAAATTAGGGGGAAGCCCCGTCGACATTCCGGAGGACGAGGTCGGCCAGCCTTCCCGCGATATCCCGGACGGTCTCGTCGGGCACGCCGTCGGCGGCCGCGGACCGAAGACGCAGGTCGATCGGATTGTTGACGTAATCCACGACCACGAAAACGCCGGCCGCGGTCAGGGCGATTTCGGTCGAAAAAAGGTCCAAGCCGCAGATCCCGGCAATGGTGAGCATAATCTGGGTGAGCGGCGCGAGACCGAATTCCCGGTCCTCTTCCTCCGAGATTTGGCGATAGACGGGCCTCGTGATATCCCACCAGAAGCGGTAAACCTTTCCATCGCAATAAATGACCCGAAACCAAGCCCTCCGGCCGGCCCATTCGGCCGGCGTTATCCGCGCCTGAAGCAGATAATGGTCACCGGAGAACGCCCGCCGGGCCGTCAAAACCTGCTCGATGGACGAGACCTCAAAAACGACGCCCTCTCCTCCCCCTCCGTGGGCGGGCTTGACGACAAAGCGGTCGCCGAGAGGTCCGGTATCAGGAGCAACGATCTGGGGGCATTCGTTATAGGGCGGCAGAATGATCGTATGGGGTGTCTGGATTCCGGCCGTGATGAATTCCAGATGCATCGAGGCTTTGTTGATCGCATGGACAGCCTTGGCGTGCGGATTGATCTGGCGGACGGCGTTGGCTTCGGCCCATTTCACAAGGGACAGGAAGCGGGGATCCGCATCCGACGCTCTATCCAATAACACCTTGAACGATGCGGTTCCCTGGTGGAGATCCTCGAGAACATGGCAAAGCGTTTCCGGCGTGGCCTCCCAGAGGTCGAGGCCGCGGGATGAACAAGCTTCCCCCAGAAGCTTGACGAAATCGGCGTCATATTCCCAGTTCCAGGCGAGGCAGAGATCGTGAATGCGACTCATGACGGCCGGCGGGATTTCGTCCGGATGCGTGGAACGCCCGGCCCAGCCGAAAAAACGGGACAACGGCCTCTCGCCACGATCGGGATCAACGATCTCGATTTCAGGATCAGGGTCTCCTCATCCGGCTCTTTTGACCATCCGGATATCATCCACCCAGACGGTGCCGCTTCCTTCGCAGACGAGGTTCAACTTCACATTGTCCGGATTCTCCCCGCTTTTCAGGGCAAACGGTATTTCCAGCTGGGTCCATTTCACCGTTCCGCTCACGGTCCTGTCGATCCCGCGGGAGAAGAATTCGCCTTTGCCCTCGAAATGGCACCACATCTCAAGATAGACGCGGCCTTGGACATCTTCGGTTCTCAGGTTGGCCTGATAGACAAGGACGGCGTTTTCGATATCGATATCGCCGGTTTCGAACAACCGGAGAACGGCGGGCTCTCCGACCGCAAACCTCAGGGACCCTTCTCCTTCTTTTTTGATCCGGTTGTCCACGGTGACTCCCACCTGCTGGATGACGCCTTCCCGGCTGTCACAACCGAATTTTGCCAGGACGCCACCTTGCGTCTCCGGCCTTGAACACGATGATATCGATCCGAAGAGGAGGACGACCGCCGCCAGCCACCGGTATTTCGGAATCATGGGTTTCCCCTCCTTTTCAAGGTCCTAGGGCCGCCTCCGTTCATGGTTGAGAAGCCACTCCTTCCTCCAGAGGCCTCCCCCATAACCGACCATCCGGCCGCCGGCGCCGATGACCCGGTGACAGGGGACAATGACGGCGATGGGATTGCGGTGGTTCGCCTGCCCGACGGCCCGGGCCGCGCCGGGCTTTCCCATCGCGGCGGCCACCTCTCCATACGATGCCGTCCGCCCACAGGGAATCCTGAGCAGATGCTTCCAGACCTTCTTTTGAAAGTCCGTTCCCTCAAGATCAAGCTTCAGCCGAAAGCCTTTCCGGCGGCCTCGGAAATATTCGTCGATCTGCGAAACGGCCTCTCTTAAGAGGGCCGGAGTCCGGACCGTCCGACCGGATGTCCGGCCGGTGAACCGGACTTCGCTGAGACCGCGTTCCGTTCCTACAATTTCGATCATCCCGATCGGGGAGCGATAAGATGCGCGCTGCGGAGCCATGACCTTCAATACCTCCAGCTCTTCAGGTCCGCTCCCGCAGGCGCCGACTTCTTGATGCGCTCCATGATCTTGGGAATGTGCATCTGATGGTAGCGCAGCCGCGAAATGGCGTTCGGCCGGGTGTGATCGCCGTTCCAGCAGTGCTCGGCCCGGTCGCCGTAATCGACTTCGCCGTCGTAGTACGGATCTTTGGTGCTCTCCAGGAACTCCTCCATGA
>JAFGRZ010000197.1 GCA_016934895.1 Candidatus Aminicenantota bacterium | reverse complement strand
GTGACCCTCACCTCCGGCACCAAATGGGACCTGGGGATCGTCCGCTACGAGGAAATCCGGGACAGCGGGACGAACTTCTTCGTCGAGTGGCTGCCCCAGGGCGAGTATACCCTGAAGCACCGGCTGCGCTGCAGCATGGCCGGGACGTTCAAGGCCGCGCCGGCCACCCTCCAGTCCATGTACGCGCCCGAGTTCGCCGCCTATTCGGCCGGCCGCCTGCTGACCATCCAATAGCCCGGATGAATCGGGGAGCGCCGATCACGGGGTTCCCTTTCCCTGGGTGTCAGATGCCCGAAGAGGGTGATCGTAAAAAGGGATTCCCTTCCTCTTGATTGTCGGTTTGAGCAAAAAAATCACAAAGGCGCCGGGACGGATGTGCTTTGTCAGCGGATGTAGCCGAGGCTGCGCAGCCGCTTTTCGGTCTCCTTCCGCTCTTCCTCGCTGAGCTCGACGTTTTCCTGCGCTTTCTTCGCTTTCGCCGGACGCATGGACCGTAGGTATCGATCGGCCGCCGCGAGCAGAGATCTTTCCACGGATATCCCGGCATCCGCCAGGTTCCTGGTTTCGTGAGGGTCGTTGCTCAGGTCGTAAAGCTCCTTCGGGGCGAACGGGAAGGGCAAGCCGAGGCGGTTGCGTCCTTCTATGTTGTTGGGGTTGTAAATGAGTTTATAGCGGCCTTTGACGGCGGCGGCGATTTGGGAATCTTCCGCTTCGGCGAAGACGGTGCGCTCGCGAAACGCCTTGCGGAGGCCCTTCAGGAGGGGGATCAGGGACAGGCCGGAGAATTGTCCCGGCCGCACGGGGCCGGCGAAGTAGTCGTGGATCGTGGGGAAGACGTCGATGAGCGAGACGTTCTCCTCGATGACCCGTCGGCCGCGCTGGCCGGGAAACTTGATCAGGAGAGGCACCCTGAGCGCCGCGTCGTAAAGCGAGGGGTTGTGGTAGAAGTATTGGTGATGGTCGTAGAGCTCCTCGCCGTGGTCGGCGGTGACGATGATCATCGTGTCCTCCCACAGCCCCAGCCTCTTCAGGTCGTCGAAGAGCGTTCCCAGGATGGAATCGGCGTTATAGACGGTCCCGGCGTAAAGCCGGCGGACGGCCTCTATCTCCTCGGGAGTGCAAGGGGTGTCTCTATACATCATGTCGGTCGTCCGGAAAATCTTGTAACGGTAATCCGGGTTGTCCTTCTCGATGATCCGCATCACCGATTCAGGCGGACGGTAGCTGTCGTGCGCCCCCCAGAGGTGGTAGAAATGGAAAAAGGGTTTTGAGGCCTGGGCGGCGATCTTCTTGCGGGCGTGCCTGATCAGCACGTTGTCCCCGAACAGGTGACGCTTTTCCTCGAACCCTGGGATGTTGATCGTGTTGGCGTTGGCCAGATAGGCTGTCGTGGAATACCCCAGGCCGCGCATGAGAGAAGCCATCGAACCTCCGGCGGCGCCTCCGAACTCGCCGTTCCTTGTCGTTCCGTGCTCGATGGGGTAGGCGGAGAGAAAAAGGGAGGTGAGGGCCGGCCAGGTGGACGATTGGGTTGTCCTGGCGTTCAGGAAGACGACGGCGTCATCGGAAAAGAGGTCGAGCTGCGGTGAAAAGCTCTGCTCCGGAGGGTGGCCGTCAAGCGTTTGGTAAACCCCGAGATAATCGCTCCTCAGGGCATCGAGGGAGATGATCAGAAGATGGCTGGGTTTGGCGGCCGTCGATTCCGTCTCGATGAGCGGGATGGATATCCCGGCGTGGAGGAAGGCCCAATCCTTTGCGGTGTCTGGGATCGCTTCCACCTCGATCTTCGCTCCCGCGGGAAGCGCCACATCTGTCTCGAAGGTGCGTTCATCGGACCCGGACGGCGGACACTGCAGGACGTCCGAGTACAGTCGGTGGCTTCCCCCGGTCGGCGCGATCGCGTTGACAACGAACTCCAGGGGAGGTTCGGGCGACTTCTTGGAAGAGACGTACAGGGTCAAATGCAACTTCCCCTGGACCGGGCGGTCGAGCTCCCAGGTCAGGCTCGGCCGGCCGTCATCGAGACGGAGAAAGTAGCGGCTGCCCCGGAGGAAGAAGCTGTGCTCGCTGAGGTCGACGGGCTTCAAGATGGGTGAAACGCGGTCGCGCTCGCCGCGGAGGAAACGCGGCGTCCGGAAGTAACGCACTCCGATCGCCAGGCCGGCGACGGTCACTGCGGCGACGATCGCCCAGGCGACGAGAACCGCCGGCCTTCTTTTTTTTGTCGATGCCATGATCATGAACCAAAGGGCTGCGGATGTGTCCGTCCTCCGGATGACGGCTTGAAAAAGGATTATACATCAACCCAGCCAGGCAAACCAGGTCGTTCCGCGCCGGGAAAGCTTCTCTTTTGCAGTGACTGGAAAGGGGGCAGGGAGCCGCCCTCTGTCGCCTCTCCAGTTTTCTGGAGGTGCTTCCCCCGCGACGGCTCACTCATATCGCAGGGAATCCACGGGGTTGGCCAGGGCGGCCTTGAGCGCCTGGGAGGCGACCGTGAGCAGGGCGGTGAGGAGGATCAACCCGGCGGATAAGCCGAAGATAACGGGGCCGATCCCGATCCTGTAGGCGAATTCCTGGAGCCACCGGCTCATCGCAAAATAAGCGACCGGCCAGCCGATAAGATGGGCCAGCGCCACCCACTTCAAGAATTCTTTGCTCGTCAAGGTGACGATCCCCGGGATGGACGCTCCGAGAACCTTGCGGATACCGATCTCCTTGGTTTTCTGTTCCGCCATGTACGAGGCGAGGCCGAACAGTCCCAGGCAGGAGATGAGGATGGACAGCAGACCAAACGCGTTGAACAGCGTCCCCAGCTGCCGCTCCGAGGCATACTGATTGTTGAACGCTTCGTCATAAAATTGATATCGGAACGGATAGTCCGGCGAGCGCTGCCGGAAAACGGCTTCGATCCGTTTCAGAGCCTCAGGGATCCTGGTGCCGCCGACCTTGATGAAGACATACGTATGCCAGGGTTTGAACATCCGGAAGACGAAGGGCTGGATGGCCGTATGAACCGTGCGGGCGTTGAAATCCTTGACGACGCCGATGACGCGTGCGTTCCGGAATGACTCCGGCCAGGCCGGGTGGGCCATATTGACCGTCATTCCCAGGGGATCCTCCACGTCCATGCTCTTCGCCGCCGTTTCGTTGATGACGCAGGCCCCGTCCTCATCCGCCGGGAATTCCCTGGAGAAGGCCCGGCCTTTCACCATCGTCATGCCGAAGGTTTTGAAAAAGTCGTAGTCGACGACCGTGTAATCGATCTGCAACCGGTCATCGGAAGGATTCCCTTCCCAGTCGATGGCGAAGCTCTGTCCCACCCAGGTCGGGCCCTGGGCGGCGGAGGTGAC
>JAFGRZ010000196.1 GCA_016934895.1 Candidatus Aminicenantota bacterium | reverse complement strand
CCGCCCCCGTTGCGCCGAAGACAACAGATAACACGACAACGACAACGAAACGAATCGTTCTCATGGTGACCTCCTCACGACAAACTTATGGAAAGGCCGTTCTTCCTTGAATTCGGCATATCCAGGTTCAATCCTCCGGACTGCGAGGCACTAGTTCATGATCCTCCGCAGCTGGACGGGCGCGGCGTGTCTCTGCCTGACCTTGTGGTTCAGGAATTCCACGAACACGGAAAAGGCCATGGCGAAATAGATATACCCCTTGGGGATGTGAAAATCCAGCCCTTCTCCGACCAGGCTGACCCCGATCAGGATGAGAAAGCTCAAGGCCAGCATCTTGATCGTCGGATGGTTTTCAATGAATCGGCTGATCCCATTGACCGAGAGCATCATCACGACGACGGCGATGACGATGGCCAGGACCATGACCCCCACCTGCCTGGCCATTCCGATAGCCGTGATCACCGAATCCAACGAGAAGATGATATCGAGGAGCATGATCTGGACGGTGACCAGGAGGAACTTGCGGCCTCCGCGGCCGGGCTTTTTTGTCTGGGGAGCCTCCAGGTTCTCATGGATCTCGAATGTGCTTTTGGCCAGAAGAAAGAGTCCTCCGACCAGGAGGATGATGTCGCGGCCGGAGATCTCGTGCCCGAGCGCCTCAAAGAGCGGCCGGGTGAGCCTCATCACCCAGGTCAGCGAGAGGAGCAGGGCGATCCGGCTGAGCATGGCCAAAGCCAGACCGATAACCCGGGCCCTTTGCCGTTCTCCCTGCGGCAGCCTTGAGGCCAGGATGGATATGAAGACGATATTATCGATGCCCAGGACGATCTCGAGAGCGGTCAGCGTCGCCAGCGCGATCAGGGCCTGGGCACTCCACAATGATTCCATGGTCAGCCTCCTTGGGGATCAGTTGATTTTAAAATTCTTTTCTTTGTTCGTCCAGTCGGAGTATAATCAATGCCAAATGAGGGAGAAGGAAGGGATCTTGCTCCGGCCCGAAGAGCCTCGTGACTTCGCCGCCATCCGGGAAATCCATCAGCTGTCCTTTGGGAGGGAAAACGAGGCTGTCCTTGTCGAGAAGCTCCGGGGCAGCCGCGATTTCATCCCGGCGCTTTCACTGGTCGCCGAATGCGAAGGCCGGGTGGCCGGGCATATCCTGTTCAGCCGGGTCTGGATCCGGCCGTCCGATCCGAATCTCCCGGAAGAAGTGTCTCTGGCCCTGGCGCCGCTGGCCGTTCATCCGGATTTCCGGAACAAGGGCATCGGATCCGAACTCGTCACCCAGGGGCTGAAAATATGCCGGCAGTACGGACACCGTCTGGTGATCGTCGTGGGAGAGCAGAGCTATTATGCCCGTTTCGGATTCGTCCCCGCCCGGCCCAAAGGGCTTGAAGTGCCGTTTCCGGTTCCGGAAAGGGCCTTCCTGGTCGCCGAGGTCATTCCTCATCCCGGGCCGGGCCTTAAAGGCACCATCCGCTTTCCTCCGGCGTTTATGGATGTGGTCTGAGAAACCGAAAAGAATTTCCCATCTTAAATGGAGACGAAAGACTCCCCGAGTGAAAAAATCAGGGTCATTTAAGGAGGAGGGATGCGATCATGAAAAGGAATAAGAATTGGACCGGCATTCTCCTTGTCTGGGCCGTCGCTTTGGCGGCCTGTCAGGCTGAGAAGAATGTGGAAACGGGAAGGGAATACAACGGTCCATATCAAGGGCCCTATTTGAACCGCGTGGCTTTCCCCATCGGCGGGATTGGGGCGGGCATGTTCTGCCTGGAGGGGACGGGCGCGATATCGCATCTTTCGGTCCGGAATGTCATCCGGTTTTTCAACGAGCCCTGCACCTTCGCCGCCCTCTGTGTAAAAGGCGAAACCAATGTGGCCAGGGTCCTCGAGGGACCTGTCCCGGGCTGGAAAATCTTCGGGGCCGCCGGGACGGGAAACGGCGCCTCCGGGATGAGCTACGGACTGCCGAGATTCAAAGCCGCCTCTTTTCTGGCCCGCTTTCCCTTCGGGTCCATCATCTTCAAGGATCCCGACATACCGTTGGAGGCGACCCTGACCGGTTGGAGTCCCTTTGTCCCGGGGGACGCCGACAATTCCAGCCTCCCCGTCGGGGGCCTGGAATACTCCTTCAGCAATCCCACCGGCGAGGCGGTCGAGGCGGTCTTCTCCTTTAATACCAAGAACTTCATGGCCACGGGGGCGGAACACAATGGAGTCCGGGCCATCAAGAACGGCTTTGTTCTCTTCCAGGAGGGGACGGAAGAAAAACCGGAGGACCAGGGAGCCCTGGCCGTCTTTGTCGATGATGAACATGCCGTTGTCGATCACGGCTGGTTCAGGGGCGGCTGGTGGGATGCCGTGACCTTGACCTGGAAGAACATCCAGGAAGCCAGGCTGGTGGATAATCCTCCCCAGGAAGGAGTCAGCCCGGGGGCGTCACTCTTTGTTCCTCTCACGATCCCGCCCGGTGGAGAAAAAACCGTCCGGGTCATGCTGGCCTGGTATGTTCCTGTCACCAATTTGCTCTACGGCAAAGATCCTGAAGGTTCCCCCAAAGCGGAGCCGGCATCCTGCTGTTCGTCTCCTTACCATGTGCCCTGGTACGCCGGCAAGTTCAAAAGCCTTGAAGAGATCGCCGACTACTGGCGCCTCAAGTATGACCTTCTGCGCGAGAAATCCGCCCTGTTCAGGGACGCGTTT
>JAFGRZ010000195.1 GCA_016934895.1 Candidatus Aminicenantota bacterium | reverse complement strand
TCCGTTTTCCAGTGAGACCTCCGGAAAAAGGATCGCCGTCCTCTCCTTGAGCAGCGACGCCGATGATTACTACGCCGGCCGCCCGTTCATCAGGGAAATCCGGAAGAGACGTCCGGATGCGGCCGCTTTCTACGCCGATGCCTTCACCGGCCGGGAATTCCTCCGGGAAGCAAGGGCTCGGGCCCTGGAAGCGGATATCGTCATCCTGGCGCTGTTCTCGAGCCTGAGGACGTCCAAGGGGAGTGTCGATATTCTGCCCGGGCACATCGACCTGGTCAGGGAGCTGGCCTGGGCCGGCAAAAAGACGGTCGCCATCTCCTTCGGCAATCCCTATTTTCTTCGCCATTTCCCCGAGGTCAGCGCCTATCTCTGCATTTACAAGAACACCACGATCGCCCAGGAAACGGCGGCCAGGGCTGTCTTCGGCGAGATCGATACCGAAGGGCGCCTGCCTGTGACCATACCCGGGCTTTTTCCAGCCGGCCACGGCCTGACCCTTAAAAAGATATAACCTCCGGAGGGCCTGCCAAACCTCCTCAACCCATGTATAATTGATGGATCGAAATGCGGCCTCGAGGGCTCATCCATCCCGAGGCATTTTAGGAGGGCACTGCCCCTTCATTCTATGGTTCAAGGTTGACAATGACTCTCCTTCTTTCTACCAATGAATGGAAGTGAAAACAAATGGGGACGGTCCCATTTTTTTCCCCCATCCCTGCGTTTCCTCTTTATAAAATCTGAGGAAGCGAATAAAAAAAATAGGACCGTCCCTATTTTTCTGCTGTAACGAAAGCGAGGGGCAGTGCCACGAGAAACCCGTATGAGGAGTGAGCGGGCACGGTTTCTCGACCGAAGGGAGAGAAGAGCGAACGACGAATCGAGCCCGTTTTCCGCGCTGGGAGAAAACGGGCGCGGTTTCGAGGGCACTGCCCCGAGCGATGCAACTTGACTTGCCCGAGCGTCGTTAATAAGATGAGGCTGGAGGCGCAAACGGGAGAGCTCGAAGGAGTAAGTCGATCATGATATTTCCCAAGAAGGTCCTGGTTGTCGTGTTGATCTTGATCATCGTCGGGGCCGCCGCTTACTTCGTTTTTTTTAAGAACAAAAGGGGGACGGGAAGCGAAGAGAGCGGAGGAAAAACGGCCCAAGCGTCGGGTAAGCCCGAGGAGGCGGCGATCTACGAATCCGTCAAAGTCCTTCCCGCGAAGCGAGGCGACCTGGTGATCCGGTTGAAATCTCCCGGGGAGGCCGTCACCGAAAAAATGATTGTCCTGAAAGCGGAGGTGCCGGGGACAATCAAGAACTTCAACATCAAGGAAGGCAAGCACGTTCGCTCCGGCGATGTCCTGATCGAGCTCGACGAGCAGGAATACCAATTGAAATGGGAGCGGGCCGAGGCGCTGCGCTTGAAATACCTATCCGACCTGTTGCTGGACAAGCAGTTTGCCGAACCCGACAAAGAGCTCGATGCGCAGGCGAAGGAAAGGATCAGGGAAGCGGAGCAGGAATTCTCCCGGGCCGGCTCGCTTTTCGGTCAGGGGATGATCTCCCGGGAGGATTTCGAAAAGGCCAAGAGGACATATGAAACCGTGCTCATCGAGTCGGGGATAAAAAAGGATGAGGTCATGGCCGCCAGCAAGGGCTTGACCCAGGCGGAGATCGACGCCGAGATCGCGCAAATGGAGCTCGAGAAAACCAAGATCCGGGCTCCCTTCGGGGGAATCATCACCGATATCCAGGTTTCGCCCCAGGAGAATGTCTCCGCCGGACGGGAGCTTTTTACGCTCGTCAACATCAGCCGGATAAAAGTCCGGGCCAAAGTCCTGGAAAGCGAAGTCGGCAAGATGAAGGCCGGCCACGAAGCCGCCCTCCGGTTCAGCGCCTATCCCGGCAAGGTTTTCAAGGGGCACGTCGAAGCCGTCAGCCCGGTCATCAATCCCGAGGACAGGACCTGCACGGTCCATATCCTTGTCGACAACCCGGAAGAGGAGATCAAGCCGGGGATGCACGCCGAGGTCGAGATCGCCGCCGATATTTACAGGGACCGCCTGCTCGTGCCCCAGGAAGCGGTGCTCGTCCGCGGCGGAAGGAAGTTGGTCTTCGTTGTGGAGGAGGGGCTGGCCAAATGGCGGTATATCGAGGTCGGCCTGGAGAACGAGGACTATGCCGAAGTTCTGGACGGCGTCAAGGAAGGGGAGCCGGTCATCATCGAGGGCCATTTCACGCTCGCCCACGACGCCAGGGTCCAGATCGCCGGGTAGACGGTTGTCATCGAAACCTCATCCTGTCCGTTTCACTCTCTGCATAGGCATGCCCACATGAGCTCTCTCTCTATTGACAGGAATAAATCCGCTCCCGAGCGGTCTGACAAGACGGAGGAGGTAGGCATGCTGGAACTCAGCGGCGTCACCAAGAAGTTCTCGATCTTCCCGGTCGTCAAAGGCGTGAGTTTTACGGTCAAACCCGGAGAAATTCTCGGCTATCTCGGCCCCAACGGCGCCGGCAAGACGACGACCATCAAGATGCTGGCCGGACTTCTCGAGCCGACGGAAGGAGAGATTCTGCTGGACGGCAAGAATATCAAAAAGGACATGACCGCCTACAAGGCAAGGGTGGGGTATGTTTCCGAACAGTCCGAAATCTACCCCCATCTGAGCGCTCAGGAATACCTGCTCATGGTCGGCCGGCTCCGCCGCCTTCCCGACGCGCCCCTGCGGGAGAAGATCGAAATCTTGATGACCTTATTCAGCCTGGATAAAGACATGTTGTCGCCGATCTCGTCCTATTCAAAGGGAATGAGGCAAAAGGTCCTGATCTCCGCCGCCCTCCTTCACGATCCCGACATCCTGCTCCTTGACGAGCCGCTCTCCGGTCTGGATGTCACGACCGGGATGGTGGTCAGGGATGTCGTCCAACTCCTCGCCCGGGATAGGAAAATGGTCCTCTACTCCTCCCATGTCCTCGAAGTCACGGAGAAGATCTGCAGCCGGGTCATTATCCTCCACCACGGCCGGATCGTGGCCAATGACTCCGTCGAGAACCTGAGAAACCTCATGAGAGTCCCTTCGCTCGAGAAGGTCTTCGGCGAACTGGTTGTCGAAGAGGACACGGCGGCCATCGCCCGGCGGATCGTCGATACGATCAAGACGAATTGAGTCCCTTGCATGAACGGCGAAAGAACTCCAAGGGATTTCCTGGAGGCGCGATTCGGCCAGTTCTCCGTTCTCACCCGCCATTTCTTCCATCGTTTCTTCCAGAACGATATCGTCGACTTCGAGGACCAGATGAAAGAGAAGGTCATCGGGGGGATGGCCTTTCTGGGTGCTTTCGGCATACAGATCGCCAACACGATACTGCTGAAGTATACATTCATGGAAGAGGAAGGTCCCTCCTGGGTTGATAAATGCTACTTCCTCTGGATTTTCATGCTCCTCTTGGGGCTGATCACCGTCGTTGAATGGGACGTCATCTTCCCCGACCGGCGGGATTATCTCAACATCATGGCTCTGCCGGTCAGGCTGAGAACGTTCTTCCTGGCAAAATCGGCTTCGTTCTTTCTGTTCATCGGACTTTTTTCGGCCGCCGCGCACGCGCCGGCTTCTTTCTCCTTCGCCTACTTCCTGACGCGCTTCCGGTCGGACTCGTTCCTCTTCCTCCTGCGCTATATGGCCGCTCACGTTATTTCCGGCTTGGCCGCCGGGATTTTTATTTTCTTCCTCCTGGTCTTCCTCCAGGGGTTTCTGATGTCTCTGCTCAGCCACGGCCTTTACCGGCGGATTTCTTCGGTCATCCGGTTCATTCTCTTGACCACCCTCGTTTTCCTGCTGGTCGTCTCCTTGACGGCCTCCGTGTCCATCCCCCAATCTTTTTCCAATTTCCCGGCGATGAAAGATTCCCAGGCCCGGTTTCTCTATGGTTTTCCGCCGATGTGGTTTGTCGGGCTCTATGAGTATCTGTTGGGAAACCGGGATGCTTTTTTCGCCTCCCAGTGCCGGCTTGCGGTCGGTGCCGTGGCGGCAAGCCTTCTGGCCTTTTTCGGGGCCGCGGCGGTGAGCTATGCGCGCCATCTCAAAAAGTCACACGAGGTCCGGAGAGGGCGCGCTGTTTTTAAGAGAGCGAAGGACCGTCTTTCCCGGGCCTTCGATGCGATCTTCTTGCGAAATCCAACGCAGCGGGCCGTCTTTCATTTCTTCGGTCAGACATTATCCCGGAGCGCGGCCCACAAGATGCGGCTCTTCAACTATCTCGCGGTCTCATCGGCCCTCGTCCTGAT
>JAFGRZ010000031.1 GCA_016934895.1 Candidatus Aminicenantota bacterium | reverse complement strand
CTTTCATCTTGATGCAGAGACTGTCCTGACCGGCGGAATTATCTCCAACTCCGAAAAAACTGGAGAGGGGGCAGGGAGCCGCCCTCTGCCCCCGCACCCCGGGGAACCAGTCCCGTCGGTTCCCCCCATCGAGACGATGGGTCCCCCCTCCGCTACGGGGGCCTGAGGGCGGCTCCCTGCCCCCTCTCCAGTTTTCACGGAATTGGAGATACTCTCCCGGCTGTTTCGGGGGGACAAAACGGGGCGAAATATCACCCCCCAAACCCCCCCGGAAGGGGATTGCCAGCCCCAATGCTGCATGCCAGGATGAGTCTATCGCAGCCTTGACGGCTCAATTTCACTCTCATCCAAGGCGAAGCCGAGGTTGTGAAAAAGGGAGAGAGGGCTAAGATCCCTCTCTCCACCCCCACCCTCCTTTCAGCTCCCTTGAGTCCAATGAGTCAAGGGAGTCTATCATGACGACGACTCCTGTTTGCCGTTTCATTCAGGGTGAGCCATTGCTTTTTTTGATCAAAAATTGTAGTTCTATCAAGGTGGAAAAGAAGATGGCCAGGGGAGAATCCATCCCTCCGATCAGAGAGGACCTGGAGGTTCTGGCGACATCCTACCAGGGGCAAAAGGCGCTTCTGATTCGTGATTTTTTGGGTCTCATCCGTGATCCCGTTATCCTCCAGGGGGATGCGTTGGACATCGTCGGCCTGATCGACGGCACAAGGACCGTCCGGGATATCCAGGTCGAGCTCGTGCGGTTGAAAAACGGCCTGCTGGTCGATGCCGCATCCATCGGGCTCCTCATCCGCCGGCTTGACGAGGCCCTTCTTCTCCAGAGTGAACGCTATTTCAGCCGCAAGGAGAATTTTCTGACGGATTATTTGCGGCAAGAGGTACGAACGCCGTCCCAATCCGGCCAGGCCTATCCGGACCGTCCGGAGGCGTTGCGGGCGTTCATCGATGATATCATCGAGCCTCCCGCGCCGGAAGAAGACCTGTTTCCCGGAAAAAGCATCATCGGGCTCGTTGCCCCCCATATCGACCTCGGCGTCGGAAAAAAAGTGTATGCCGGCGCTTACCGTTCCATCAGGAGCCTCCGGCCGCGGCGCGTTCTTCTCCTTGGGACCGGACACGGTCTCACGGATGCCTATTTCAGCTTGACCGAGAAGGATTACGAGACTCCTTTCGGCCGGGCGGCGACGGACCGGGAAGCGGTCCGGAGGTTGATGGAATCGGGAAGAAAGGCGGTTTCTCCCTACGACATCCATCATCGAGCGGAACATTCCATCGAATTTCAAGTCGTTTTTCTGCAGCGCCTCTTCGGCACGTCATTCACCGTCGTGCCCATCCTCTGCGGCTCCTTTGTCCGTGAACTGGCCCGGGTTTCGCGTCCCTCCGAAGTCCCGGGCGTGGACGGATTCCTGGCGGCCCTGAAAGCTTTGCGGGAGGAGGATCCGGCGGGCACTCTGGTCGTCGCCGGCGTCGATTTTTCCCATATCGGTCCCAAATTCGGCCATCGCGAGCGGGCTTCTTCGCTGCTCTTGGAGGCCGAAGCGCACGACCGGGATCTCATCGCCGCGCTCGCCGCGGGCGATGTTTCCGGCTTCTGGGAGGAATCCCGGAAGGTCGGCGACCGTTATAATGTCTGCGGTTTTTCAACCCTGGCCGTCGTTCTTGAAGCATTCCCCGGCATCCGGGGCCGGCTGTTGGACTACGCGTTTTGGAGGGAGGAATCGACCCGGTCGGCGGTCAGTTACGCCGCGATCATCCTCGCGGCCGAACATTAGAAGGAGGTCCACTATGACGGATTTCGGCGGTGCGGTCCAGGAAAAATCCCGCTATGAACTGGCGATCATCGGTGTCCCTTTCGACGAGAAATCCTCTTACCTTCGCGGTTCGGCGGGAGGCCCGGCCGCCATCCGGGCCTCCTCGACCGGCAAAGCCCGGAACCCGGTCACAGAACTGGGTGTCGATCTTGAGCACGACACGGTTATAGTGGACCTCGGAGACATCGACACTTCAGGGGACGTGGATAAAACCTTCCTCCGGATTGAAACGGCTGTGGCCGCGGTCATCCATAAAAAAGCCAAACCCATTATTCTGGGCGGCGATCACTCCATCACTTATCCCATTCTCAAGGTCGTGGCCGGCGCCTGGCGGGGGGTGGACATCCTTCACTTCGATGCCCACCCGGACCTTTATGAGGACCTCTACGGCGATCGCTTATCACACGCCTGCCCGTTCGCCCGGATCATGGAGGACGGATTGGCCGAATCGCTCGTCCAGGTGGGAGTCCGGGCGGCCACGTCCGAACAGCGGACTACGGCCAAGCGCCACGGAGTCCGGATGATCGAGATGAAGGATTTCCGGGACGACCTGTCGCTTGAGTTCACGCGTCCCCTTTACATCTCCTTCGACTTGGATGCCCTGGACCCGGCCTTCGCCCCCGGCGTCTCGCACCAGGAGGCCGGCGGTTTGACGACCCGGCAGGCGATCGATATCATCCATCGCCTCAAGGCCAAAATCATCGGGCTCGATGTCGTCGAGCTCAATCCCGACCGGGACCCTTCCGGGATCACGGCCTCGGCCGCGGTGAAGATCGTCAAGGAAGTCGCCGGCATGATGATTCGAAGAAGTCGCTCTTCTCGAAGGGCATAGCCATTCCGGTTATGTCCTTGCGATATCCAATGACCGATGCATGGAGGAATTTGATGAAGAAACGACTCGCCATGGTCTTGGTCGCCTGGATGGTTCCCTCGCTGCTCGGCGCGGGGCAGAAGGTTGCGTTTGACCGCTACTTCGTCGACAAGACGATGCGGATCGATTATTTCCACATCGGCGACGCCCGGGAGGAAACGGTCACCCTCGACCGCGTTTATGAACAGGGAACCTGGGCCGGGAGCCTGCGCAACCTCATCGATCCCTTCGGCGTCGGCCGGTACGCCTACAAGATCTACGACGCCGCTTCCGGGGGCCTGATTTTCTCCAAGGGGTTCGACAGTTATTTCGCCGAATACAAGACCACTCAATGGGCACTCGACGGCCTCAAGAGAACCTACCATGAATCCGCCCTCATCCCTTTTCCCAAAGGGAAAGTCAAGTTCGTCGTCGAGCTCAGGGACAGGCAGAACTCATTGCGGCCCGTCTTCAGTGCCGAGATCGACCCGGCCGATATCTCCATCGCCCGGGAAACCCCGGTCCCGGGCGTCAAGGTGTTCGAAGTCCTGAAGGGCGGCGATCCGCACCAGAAGGTGGACATCGCCTTCATCGCCGAAGGCTACACGGTCGCAGAGGAAGCGAAGTTCAGAGCGGACCTCGAGCGTTTCCGAGAAGTCCTTTTCAAGCTGGAGCCGTACATGAGCCGTCGTGCGAGCTTCAATCTCACCGGCGTGTTCAAGCCGTCCGACGAGAGCGGTTGTGACGAGCCGAGCCATGGGATCTTCAGGCACACGGCGTTGGGCGCGTCCTTCGACTCCCTGGGTTCGGAGCGCTATCTGCTGACCGAGGACAACAAGAGCCTGCGCGACATCGCGGCCCACGTTCCCTATGACGCCCTTTGCGTTATGGTCAACCACACGCGCTATGGAGGCGGCGGGATCTACAATCTCTTCTGCACCTTCACGGTCGACAACCAATGGCACGAATACCTCTTTCTCCACGAGTTCGGCCACTCCTTCGCCGGGCTGGCGGACGAGTACTATACCTCGTCGGTAGCCTACAACGAGTTCTATCCCAGGGGGATCGAGCCGCTCGAAGCGAACATCACCGCCCTCCTTGATCCCGGGGCGCTCAAATGGAAAGAGCTGGTCACTCCCGGGACCGCCGTGCCGACTCCGTGGGAAAAAGAAGAGCACGACCGGATGGACAACGCCTACCAAAAGACCCGTCAGGAAATCAACGCCAGGATCGCTGCGCTGAAGAAAAGGGGATCTCCGGAGGCCGATGTGGCCGGGGTCGAGGAGGAATCCGAACGGCTTTCGCTGGAGCACGCCCGGAAGATGGATGCCTTCTTGAGAAAGAGCAAGTTCTGGGGAAAGGTCGGCGCCTTTGAAGGAGCCGGCTATTCCAGCGAGGGGCTTTACCGGCCGGCCCTCGACTGTCTGATGTTCAGCAAGGGAGCAAAACCCTTCTGTGCGGTTTGCGAGCGGGCGGTCGCCCGCGTCATCGATTCCTATTGCCGATGATCTGACCGTCCATCTCGGCTCAATGAAAGGCGTCCATGTCCTGCGGCTTGTGCTGCTGAATCTTTCGCCGGGGGAGGCCGGAGATCATGCCCGCTCGGTCGCGGGGCGCGGGTTTATGCCCGGCCATTTTTCCCGTTTCCGTTCTCAATGGTCAGCCTTATAGCGGGTCCCGGCAAAAACAGCCGATGACGGATCAACCGTTCCGGAAGTCTGTGCGTTGCGGAGCCGCCGCGCGGACAGCGGGAGAGGGGATAAACGTTTGCGCCTCACGCCGGCCCGTCGGGGTGAGATGCGGGCTGTTGTCAGCAAAAGGGGGGTTGATGATGGGAACCAAAAAGGTGGGGGCTTTCTCCAGCCCGCGCAAGAAAGCCATAATCATTATAACATGACAAAATCAAAAGTAAAGTCTTTTTTTTATTTTTTTTTAAAATATTTTGAGGATTGAATTTTCCCTTGAGATTTCAGAGAATAGAAGAGCGCTTTGCGCAAAGGAGCCGCGATGGAAGAAAAAAAGATCGACATTAAAGTCGACGAGCAGATCGCCCTTGG
>JAFGRZ010000194.1 GCA_016934895.1 Candidatus Aminicenantota bacterium | reverse complement strand
TTTTTTTTAAAATATTTTGAGGATTGAATTTTCCCTTGAGATTTCAGAGAATAGAAGAGCGCTTGGCGCAAAGGAGCCGCGATGGAAGAAAAAAAGATCGACATTAAAGTCGACGAGCAGATCGCCCTTGGGCACTATACGAACGTCGCCGCCGTCCGCCACACCAAAGAAGAGTTCATCTTTGATTTCGCCTTCGTATTTCCCGACGGGCCGATGGGCCGGCTTCTCTCTCGTCTCATTCTGAGTCCGGCTCATGCCAAGAGGTTCAGGGACGCATTGGACTCCAACGTCCGGCGTTACGAGGAAGAATTCGGCCCCATTGTCCCCTCGGAAGCGCCGCCCTCGGTGGGTTTTGTGCATTGATGAGCGAGCCGAATTCAAGGAGAGTGCCGATGCCGTATTTCAAAAATGAGAATGAGCTACAAGATATCCAGCGCGCCTTTTTCGAAAGGCTCGCCTCCAACCCGGAAGTGGGTCCCAAGCTCAAGGACTCGGGATTGATCATTCGTCTCCAGGTCCATGATCCTGACGGGAATGTGACCATCAATTGTCGGGGAGGCGCCGGCGAAGGCCGTCATTTTGCCACGGTCTTTGGAAAGACCGACCTGAAGCCCGATATCACACTTTCGAGTTCGGCGGACGCGAGTCATGAGCTGTGGTTGGGCCGCGTGGACGTCGTCAGCGCCCTTTTCACCGGAAAAATCAAGGCGGCCGGAGATGTCGGCCAGGCGATGAAGCTGGTGCCTGCCTTCAAGCCGATCGGCGCCATTTATAAAGATGTGTTGATCTCGTTGGGGCGTCAGGATCTCGTCCCGAAATAAGGGAGAAGCCGGAGAAAAAATGGGCTTGACATGCTCCTCTTTTTTATAATAAACCTGAGGACAAGATTGAGACTTTCAACGCAATGGTGTAGGATGGACGGGATGCTTGCCGGTTCGGCCCTCATCATCGAAAGTGACGAAGAAAGAATTTCAAAGGAGGTATAACGCTATGGCTTACGCATTCACCAATTCAAGAGGGGTGAAGTACTATCTGCATTCGAAAAAAGTCAACCTCAAGGGCGGCCGCGAGCAGACGATTTTCTTCTTTGCCCGGGACGTCCGGCCCGGCGCCCTGGATGCCGTTCCGGCCGGGTACCAGGTGATCGAGACGGCCAAAACGGGGATGCCCATCCTGAAGAAGGCCTGAGAATTTCCTCGGCGAACGTCACAGAGACGGGGATGGCCCGTGCCGAGGGCCGTCCCCGTTTTTCGTTTCCGGAGTCTCCCTTTTTGTTAGGGAGGGGTTCTTTGCTGCGCGTTTTACTCTGGGCATGAAAACGCAAAGGGCCGTCCATTTTTTCCTCTCCACGCTTTTCCTTGCGTCCTTCTGCCTGATTCCTCCGCTTGCCCCAATCCCTGCATAGATGGACGAGAGCCGCAGTCCGCTCCTGCGCTTGGAGGGCATCTCCAATCATTTCGGGGCCAACCGTGCCAAGGACGGGGTAGATATCGATCTCCGGAGGAGAGAGGTCCAGGCCCGGGCGCCCCTGCGGGTGAACGACATCGGCGGCTGGACGGACACCTGGTTCGCCCGGGAGGGCTGGGTGTTGAACATGGCCGTTGTCCCGCCCGTCGAAGTCCAGATCAAGGTCATTGAGAACGCGGAGCGGAGGAAAAAAAGGGTTCTCCTCCACTTGGAGAACTCCGGTGAAAGTTTTTGGGTCAATCCCGACCGGCCCGCCCGCACACCGCATCCTTTTCTCCAACACATCATCGCGCGGCTGCCTCCTCCCGGTCAGCATGCGCTCGAGGTCAACCTGTTCTCGCCCGTCCCGGCCGGCATCTCCACGGGGACATCCGCGGCGGTCTGTGTGGCCCTACTTGGGGCGTTGAGTTACTTGAAACGCGGCCGGGTGGTCATCAAGGATATCGTCTCCATGGCCCACCGCATCGAGACGGAGGACCTCAACCAGCAGAGCGGCATCCAGGACCAGATTTGCGCGGCCTACGGAGGAGTGTGTTTTATCCATATGCACCGCTATCCGCATGCCCGGGTGGAAAAGTTGGAGCTGGAGCCCCGCGTCTGGGAAGAGCTCGACCGGCGGCTCTGCTTAGTCTATCTGGGTCGACCGCATCAGTCCTCGGCCATGCACGAGCGCGTGATCGCCGGGCTGGAGAGAGCGGGCGCGCAGTGGAAGACACTCGAGCGCCTCAAGCACCTGCCGGCCATCGCCAGAACGGCCCTTCTTGAAGGTGACCTGGAGGGGCTCGGGGGAGTCATGGTGGAGAACAACGAATGCCAACGGGCCCTCCACCGCGAGTTGGTTTCGGTCAAGGCGGATGCCATCGCCGGCCTGGCCAGGAAGTATAAGGCGTCCGGCTGGAAAGTCAACGGGGCCGGCGGCAACGGCGGTTCCATGACCATTTTAGCCGGTCAGGACGATGGCCTGAAAAAAAGAATGCTCAAGGAAATCGTCTCCCTGGGGAAAGGGATCAGGCCGCTGCCGGCTTCGCTTTCTGCGAACGGTCTCGAGGCCTGGGAATCATAGGGTTGGGGTATTGGCTCGTCAGCCCGCTCGCGCCCCCGGCGCGGTCGGAGGCAGGGAGCGAAGCCGCCGTTTCACCGACCTGTTCCCGCGGGGCCAACATTGTCTGGGCGCAAAGGAATGAAAGGGTCAATGGTCTAACGGAATGAAAGAGCAGATTTAGGAGGTCGAACGTGAAAGCAAACAAATGGTTGGCGAAACCGGCGGTCGCCCTGTTCGTTTTGATCCTGCTCCCTGTTTCTGGCCGGGGTCAGGTCCAAGACAGGCCCGGGAAGTTTGAAGAATTTCTCAACCTGACTCCTGAACAGAAGGCCAAGCTCGATGAGTTGCGGAAAACCGGAGCCGACGAGAGGAAGGCCCGGCTTGAGAAAATGGGCCGGCTCCGTGTCGATCTTCGCGAAGCCATGAAAGACCCCGAGGCCAATGTGGACAGGATCAATGGTCTCATCGACGAGATATCCAAGTTCAGGGCCGACCGGATGAAGAATGGCCTGGCCAGGCATTTGGAGATGAAAGGAATATTCACTCCAGAGCAGCGGGAGAAATTGACCAAGTTGCGCCGACGGTCGGACACTCGCCGGGCTGCGCGGTTCTTCCTTGGCGCGCGGGGGACAGATCGTCCCGGTTTCAACCGCCGGCCCTTGCGGCCGTTTCAGGATTTCGCCCGGAGACGCCCCCTGATGTTTCCCCGCTTTTGGCGTTGGTAAGAGCCTGGACTTCCGGCCGTCTTGAGAGGTTGATGGCAAAAGCCCTCCCTTTTTCCCTTTTCGGATTGACGTCTCAGGCTGTCACCTGTCCTTATTCCAGGACACCCGGAGGCTTTTCCCTTGCTGTTTTTCAGGGGAGAAGATTGGCATGCCGCTTGCTATAATGGGAATGGAAGGAGAACGAAGATGAAAAAGACGGCCATGTGTTTCGCGGGCCTGGCTTTTTTGTCGGTCCTCGCTTTCGCCCAGGACGGTGATTATGGAGACAGCTTCGCCCGTTTGACCTTTGTCAAGGGTCACGTCGTCGTCCAGCGGGCCGGAGATCTCGGGACTGAAGAAGGCATAGTCAACCTGGCCTTGGTCGAGGGCGATCAATTGGAGACCGGGGACGGCCGGGCCGAGCTCAGCTTCGGGCGGAAAAACTTCCTGCGCCTCGACAGGGCGGCCCTGGTCGAACTCTCCAACATGCCCCGGGAAGGTGACGACCGGGTCCGGATTCATCTCCTCAAGGGGACCGTCTATCTTCGGCTCCACTTCCTTCAGGAAGAGAAGACCTTCGAGCTACATACCCCGGATGCCTCGTTCTACGCGTTGGAGGAGGGGCTTTACCGTTTCGACATGAAGGAGAGCGGCGAGACCGAGCTGTCGGTCATCGAAGGCTCCATGGAAGCCGCCGGGGAAGGCGGTTCCTTGCTCGTCGGCAGCCGGGAAAGGCTCATCGCCGCCGGCGGGAACCTGGGCACGCAGAGGAGCTTGACGTACGGACGTGATGATTTCGATCACTGGAACGCCGACCGGGACGCTCTGCACAGCCGGTATGTCTCGAAACGATATCTCTCCTCAGACCTCGAGGATTATGAATATGAGCTCGCTGATAACGGCCGTTGGGTTTACGAACGCCCCTATGGACATGTCTGGGTCCCTCACATCTCTATCAACGATTGGCGTCCCTATTACCACGGCCGCTGGCTCTGGTATGCCAACTGCGGTTGGACCTGGATTTCCTATGAGCCCTGGGGATGGTGCACGCACCATTACGGTCGCTGGCACTGGAGGCTGGGTCTCGGCTGGTACTGGATTCCTCATAGAACCTGGGGTCCTGCATGGGTGCATTGGTATTGGGGTCACGATTATTGCGGTTGGGCCCCCCTGAGCTGGTACAACCGTCCGGTGGTCCTGGTCAACAACTACTTCTATGACCGCTATCATGGCGCCCGCTATCCGGGCGGTTCCCATGCCCTGACGGTCATCCACAGGAACCAGCTTCAGAACCGGCACATCTCATCCGTTGCCCTGAGCCGGACGGAGGCGTCCCGCCTTGGCGATCTCACCATGCAGGCCAGGCAACCCGACGTCCGGCCGACCCTCCGGAGCTCCGGTCTGCAAAGAGCGGTTCCTTCCGGTTCCTCGACGATGAAGCCCCAAATCCGGCCTTCAACCCTGAGGCCCGGTCAGGGATCTTCGCTTGCGTCCCCGTCCTCCCGAATCTCCAGGAGTTCGGCGGCACAGGATGCCCGCACGGTTTCAAGAGAACGGCCCTCCGCTTCCGGGTCACGGATTTCTTCCGGCAGCCTGAGCCGGAGCCGGACCACGACTCGGGAACCGTCCAATCCCTCGAGCGGGAACAAAGCGGCGATCACTCCGCGCTCGAGAAGCGAATCCTCGGCCGGGTCAATATCCGGCGCTCCCCGGCGGATCCGGACCGATAGTTCCGCCAGGAAGAGCCCGGTTTCTTCTTCGGCGCCCCCCACCGTCCGTTCCTATTCTTCCTCGCCCCGGGTTTCCTCCGGCCGTCTGCCGTCCTCTTCCGTGCCGAGAAATAGCCCAAGGACCTATTCACCCGATGCCCGCATCTCCCGCTTTGGATCGGACTCGCCGTCCCGTTCTTCCCGGAGTTCCGGGCAAATTCGTTCCTCCGGAGAGAGCCGGTTGCGAGGTTTATCATCGTCTCCCGGCGGCCGGAGCGCCTCTTCGTATTCACCGTCCAGATCCATTTCCCGGACCGCGCCCAGCCGAAGCGAGAGCTATCCGCGTCTTCGCTCCATTTCCGGATCCTCATCGCGCTCCGTTTTCTCGGCTCCGAAGTCTTTCTCGCCTTCAAGAAGCGTGCGTTCCGGTTCTCCTTCGAGCTCCCGCTCCTCGGCTCGGATCTCTTCCGGTTCGCGGTCCGCTCCATCGCGCCCCTCCTCTCCCTCCTCTTCATCCCGCTCCCGGAGCGGTTCCAGCGGCTCGGTGAAAAGGAAAAACTAGCCCCCATTCCTTACCCGTTGCCCGATATCTTGCGAAAGAACTCTTAGACGCCGGTCTTCTGTTTGAAATATTAAAAGACAATCCAGCCCTTGTCAATACCTTTTGTCGGGGGGTGCAGTCTTTCGCAAATATCTTTACTTTTGCTTTTTTCAGTGGTATAAATTACTTTCCTTATTACAGTCTGGAGGTTTTACCGATGGTCCTTCATAGAATCTCTCAGCGATTGCTCTTAGGTTCGATCATCCTGACACTGGCTTTCGCCGGTGCTGTTTTCGCTCAAGAATCTCCTTCGTCTGGAATCCAGGAAGAGCCGGCCGTCACCGGCACAATGGAGTTCGAAGGAAAAGTCATTCTGGGACTGGGGAAATATTTCTATCTGCCGGCAGCCAAGGGGTACGATGTCGTGGTCCAGGGAATGATCCAGGGTCAGGACGCCAGCTTTTTGACCGATAAAGAAGTCCGGGTCAAGGGCGCTGCCGCCGAGAATGAGCCCTCGGCCCTCGTCGCCGACACCATCGAGGTCAAAAATGCCTCCGGACAATACGAGACCGTCTTCACCCGAACGGAAGATTTTACGGTTGATGATCACATCGATTCCCGGACAAGGGCCGAATTCGCCCCTCTGACCATCAGCGCTTATAACAAGGCCGAAGAATGGGAAGGCAAAGGCAAAGTCAAGGTGCACGGTCAGTTGGTCGAAAATGCCATCGTCATAAAAGACGACAAGGGCAGGGAGGTCGGCAAGATCCTGGTTGATAGCGTCTCGGATTTCGCCGACTATTACATCAAGAAGCTGAGCCTGTTCGACAGATTCTGGTTCTATATCAATATCAAGGAAACGGTCGATTGGGGAACCCGCAGGAGAACGCGAGAACTGTTCCACGCCGACATTCTCTTCGCGGGCCTTTACTGAAAAGAGATCATCTCATCCTGAGGACGGTCTGACCGACGGAGGGGGCCGTCGCCGGGAAGAAGGCCTCTTCGCTCCCGAGACGCACTTTCACGTAATACTCGATGTCCTTGCCGGTCTCTCCACAGGCGATTCGGTAGACTCCCCGGGCGATGTGTTCGAGCGGAGCCGCCGCATATTCTTCTTTTCCCAACTCTCTCCAATGGAAGGTCGCCTCCGCCGGCTTTTTCCTTGCCAGAATGATCACCTTGAGGTTCAGCGGCTCTCCCGAAAGGAGGGCCGTCCTGACAGTGGGGACGGTCACCTGAAGAGGTCCATCATATGCCCTCGGGATTTCGGCCGTTGCGGGGAGGTCGTTTCCTATGAGCTTCCGCAGGTCCTCCCCCGGCCGGTGCATCAGCGCGGGGAGGAGGTGCTGTTCCCAGTTGGCCACCGTCCCCAGTTCTCCTGTGCTGCTGACCGTGGCCAGGAGGTGGCCGTAGAGGTCTTTCAAGGTGCCGACCATGCGCTCCCGGATGGGCAGGAGCGTTTTTGCGGCGGCTTCCGCCCTTTTCTTTTTGTCGGTCATTCCCTTGATCGCCTCGACGGCCGTGTTGTACTCGGCCCAGAGGCATTCGAGGTGAGCCATCTCTCTCATGGAGGAGAAGCTGGCCAGCCAGTAGTCGAAACGGGACAGGTTGCCTTTCCCCGTGATCCGGGGCTCGAGCGCTTCCAGTTCGTCCACGAAGGCGAATTCTTCCCGCACTTTTTCCCAGGGACGGGAATCGGGCCGTATCCCGCCGGGGCCGGTCCAGACATTGAGCGGAGGAAGATGACCGTCGATGCGGGCCAGGATCGCCGCTGCTTCGGATGCCACTTCGGTCCCGAATTCGTGGGCGGCCCAATCCTCGTAGAAATCAAGGACCGGGGCGTGGCGCGGTGTCTCCGGCCAGTCGGCTTCATAATCGCCGACATCCCCTCCGCCGCAGTTGATCTTCTTGGAGAATCCTTCTCCCTCCACCACGATGGCGGCGATCGCCGGATAATGGATGCGGTCGGCCAAATCGATCTCCAACCGTCCGTCCTCAACGGGGATTTTCCGGAAGCGCAGGTCGAGCGCGCGGTCGGCCCCGACCCGCGCGAATATATCCACTTTTTCGGCCACCTTCTTCCCTTCAAGTGAGATGTCGAAAACCCGCCGTCCCTTCTCCTTGATCTCTCCTTCGCGGAATTTAAGGACGATGTCATAGGACCCGTTGGGAACTTTTAACGTGTAGCCGAAAACCCGGTCCCTGATGCTTTGATAAACGGCTTGCTCCTTGGTCCCGGCGACGGCTTTTTCCGGGAATGAAACGAAAACGCCGTTTATCGGGCCTTCCTCCTGGA
>JAFGRZ010000193.1 GCA_016934895.1 Candidatus Aminicenantota bacterium | reverse complement strand
ATTCTCATTTCCGTGGCGGTGGCCTTGTGCGGGATCTATATCGCCTACGTCTTTTATCTCAGGTCGCCGCAAACGCCTCACCGGCTCGTCGCCCGTTTCCCGAAGGCCTATACGCTTCTCTATAACAAGTATTACGTGGATGAGATCTACAGCGCCGCTGTGGTCAATCCCCTGGTCAACGGCTCCCGGCTCATCTATGACCGCTTCGACCTCGGGGTCATCGACGGCGCGATCAACGGGGCTGCGGAGACGACCGGGTTCATCGGCAGGGTTCTGAGTTTTCTGCAGAGCGGTCTGGTCAAAGACTACGCCCTGGCCATACTCCTGGGCGTCGTCCTATTCCTGGGGTATCTATTGTTTTAAAAAATGAACATACCGATACTGAGCCTGGTCACCTTCCTTCCCCTCGCGGGCGCCGTGCTGATGATCTTTTTCCCCAAGGAGAAGACGAACCTTCATCGCTATCTCGCCCTGGCGTTCACCCTGGTCACTTTCGTCGTCTCGCTGGCTCTCTATTTCAATTTCGACGGGGCCGTCGCCGAACCGCAGTTCGTCGAAAAAACGGGCTGGCTCGGCTACGGGATCAACTACCATCTCGGGGTGGACGGCATCAGCCTCTGGCTCATCCTCCTGACCACGTTCCTGATGCCCATCGTCATCCTGTCTTCCTGGACATATATCCAGAAGAAGGTCAAGGAATACCACATCTTCATGCTCCTTCTTCAGACCGGGATCATCGGTGTCTTCGTCTCCCTCAATCTTTTCCTTTTCTATGTTTTTTGGGAAGCGATGCTCATCCCGATGTATTTCCTGATCGGGGTGTGGGGAGGCTCCCGCCGGATCTATGCCACCTTGAAATTCGTCCTCATGACCATGTTCGGAAGCCTCCTCATGCTCGTGGCCATATTCGTTCTGTATTCTTATTACTACAAGGCGACCGGCGTTTACTCGCTCGAGATCTTTGATTTCTACAAAATGATCCTCAATCCCCAGATCCAGGGGTGGCTCTTTTTGGGATTTGCCCTGGCCTTCGCCATCAAGGTGCCCATGTTCCCGTTCCATACCTGGCTGCCCGACGCCCACGTCGAAGCGCCCACGGCCGGTTCGGTCGTCCTGGCGGCCGTGCTCCTGAAAATGGGAACCTACGGATTCCTGCGCTTCGCTCTGCCTCTCTTCCCGGACGCCCTGGAAAAGTTCCTCCCTCTCCTTTCCATCCTCGCGCTCATCGGGATCATTTACGGCGGCTTGATGGCCCTCATCCAAAAGGACATCAAGTCCCTGGTCGCCTACTCGAGCGTGAGCCACATGGGCCTCATCATGCTGGCCGTTTTCTCCCTCAACCTTGAGGGTCTGGAGGGCGCCATCTACCAAATGCTCAACCATGGGCTGAGCACGGGGGCCCTGTTCCTGATCGTCGGCATCCTCTACGAGAGGGCCCACACGCGGCTGATCAAGGATTTCGGCGGCGTCGGCAGCGTGATGCCTGTCTTTGCCGCCTTCTTCCTAGTCAGCATGCTGAGTTCGGTGGGATTGCCCGGGCTCAACGGATTCGTCGGCGAAATCCTCTGCCTTTTCGGCATATTTCAGGCCAATAAGCTTCTGGCCATTTTGGCCGTCTCGACGGTCATCCTGGCCGCCGCTTATCTCCTCTGGATGTACCAGCGGGTCATGCACGGCCCGGTCGTCAACGACAACATCCGCTCCTTCAAGGACATGAACAAGCGGGAGATCGCCTATTTCGTGCCCATCCTCATCATGATGTTCTGGATGGGCGTTTATCCCCAGACATTCCTGCGGAAGATGGACAGCTCCGTCAACAGGTTGATTGAACGCGTTCACAACCGGGAAAAGATCTACTTCCCGGACAGCGCCAAAGCGGCCGTGATCAGTGAATACTTGGCCGCGGAGGAAGAAGGAAAACAATCGGCCGAACGCGTCTTGGACGAAACGAAGGAGAATAGGTAGGGATGAACAGCCTGACCGCCCTCGCTCCCCTGCTGGCCGTCGTCGCCGGGGCGCTCGTCGTGCTTCTTCTCGAAGTCTTCATCAAGAAGCCGGAGCGCGACTATCTCGGCTATGTCTCCGTCGTTTTTCTCGGGGGGGCCTCCTATCTGGCCGTTTCGTCCTGGAACAAAGGGCTCTCCTATTTTAGGGGCGGACTTTCTCTCGACAACCTGGCGATCTTCCTGACGATTTTCTTCGGGCTGGCGGTCGCGTTCGTCATCTTGTTGAGCCTGAAGTACATCGGCCGGCAGGATGCCAACCACGGCGAGATTTTCGCCCTGCTGCTGCTGGCGCTTTCCGGGCTGATGATCATGACGTCCTCACCCGATCTGCTGGTGATCTTTCTGGGCCTCGAGGTCCTTTCCGTTTCCAGCTATGCGCTGGCCGGATTGCGGCGGAACGACGAGAAATCCGGAGAAGCGGCCCTCAAGTATTTTCTCCTCGGGAGCTTCGCCAGCGCCTTCCTCGTCCTCGGCCTGGCCTTTCTTTACGGCGCCGCGCGGTCGGTCGCCATTCCCGAGGTCATCGCCTTTTTCCGGGGCGGATCGGAGCCGTCAGTTCTGGGGCTCGTCGGGATCGGTCTCGTTGTCATCGGCTTCGGGTTCAAGATCGCGGTCGTCCCCTTCCACATGTGGACGCCGGACGTCTATGAAGGCGCGCCGACGCCCGTTACGGCCTTCTTTTCGGTCGGCCCGAAGGCGGCGGGATTTATCGTCTTGCTCCGGCTGCTCCTGGACTTCTGGGAGACGGCCGGGGACCGGACCGCGCTTTTCTGGGCTCTCTGGGTGATCAGCGTCCTGACGATGATCATCGGGAATCTCATCGCCCTCCGGCAAACGAACGTCAAACGGATCTTGGCCTACTCCTCGATCGCGCATGCCGGGTACATCATGGTGGCCGTCCTGGCGCGGGACAACGCCGGACTGGTCTTCTATCTCACGGCCTATCTGTTCATGAATATCGGAGCTTTCGCCGCCGTGATCGGGTTGAGCAAGACGGGCCGAGAATACCTGGAGCTCGAAGATTACGCGGGCGTCGGCTTCCGTTATCCCTGGATCGGGGCGACGTTGAGCATTTTTCTGCTATCACTGGCCGGCTTCCCGCCGACGGCGGGATTTCTGGCCAAGTTCTACATCTTCAGCTCCGCCGTCCGGACGGACCTGGTCCCTCTGGTCATCATCGGGGTGCTGGCCAGCCTGGTCTCGGTGTTTTATTACCTCCGGATCGTCGTGTATATGTACATGAGGGAGCCGGTTCACCGGATCGAGGTCGATGTGGAGAATCCCGCCCTTTTTCTCGTCCTTTTTCTCTGCCTGTACGGCGTTCTCCAACTCGGCATCTTCCCAGGCAATATCCTGCTGGTTATCAAGCAAGCCGTCGCCTCGCTCCCCTTCTGATTCGTCGCGCCGCGAGTCCGACAAGATCAACCGTCGGAACAAATTCTCACGGTCGTATCGGAATCTCCCCTGTGCGGTTGACAATTTCAGCCGGCCGGCGATATAGTTTGGGCGTGCTCGAGCAAGGAGGCCGAGATGCCCAGCAAGCCGAAAAGCCCCTGCCTGCCGTTCGGAGACCATAAGACAGCGCCCTGGTACGGGAAGGACATCCTCTCCGTCAAGCAGTTCAGCCGGACCGACTTGGAATACACGATCGAGGTCGCTCACGAGATGAGGATCATGGTCGAACGGATCGGGACGTTCGACCTGCTCAAGGGCAAGATCCTGGCGAATCTCTTCTACGAACCTTCGACCCGGACCGCCTCGTCGTTCATGGCGGCCATGGAAAGGCTGGGCGGAGCGGTCATCCCCATCAGCGAGGTGAGATATTCGTCCGTGGCCAAGGGTGAAAGTCTTCCGGATACGGTCCGGACGCTCGAATGCTATGCCGATGTCATCGTCCTGCGGCACCCCGAGGTCGGGGCCGCCGCCCTGGCGGCCAAGTACTGCCGCAAGCCCGTTATCAACGCCGGAGACGGCATCGGCGAGCACCCCACCCAGGCGCTCCTGGACACGTTCACCATCCGGGAGGAACTGGGCCGCCTCGACAACCTCAACATCACCATGCTCGGCGACCTGAAGTACGGACGCACCGTCCACTCGCTATCCCGTCTGCTGACCCTCTTTAATGGGATCACGCTGAATTATGTCTCCCCCGAGATCCTGCGCATGCCCAGGGACGTCATGGACGAGGTCGCCGAGAAAGGGATCCCCCAGTCGGAACACACGACGCTCAGAAAGGCGCTTCCCCGGACCGATGTTCTCTACGTGACCCGGGTCCAGAAGGAGCGGTTCGAAGACGAGGCCGATTACGAAAAGGTGAAATCGGCCTTTGTGATTACTCCGGAGGTCATGAAGACCGCCAAGAAGAAAATGATCGTCATGCACCCTCTGCCCCGCGTCACCGAGATTGCCATGGAGGTCGACGACGATCCCCGGGCCGCTTACTTCCGCCAGATGGAATACGGGCTCTACGT
>JAFGRZ010000030.1 GCA_016934895.1 Candidatus Aminicenantota bacterium | reverse complement strand
TTTTCCCGGATCGTGGCGATCTACGGGAAACCCCTGAGCGTCCACCCCGGGCTGAGCGACGACGATTTCGAAAAGGAGAGGGAGCGCATCGAGGAGGCGCTCAATGCGCTGGATGCCGAGGCCGACGCCCACTTCGCCTAACGAACCCGGGCTGAGGACATTTGCCTTGCTCCCGGCTTTGTGTTATATAGCCGCCAGCGCCGATTTTCCGGATAGGAGGGAAAAGTGAAAAAAGCATCGTTCGCCGGAGCGGCTGTTCTGGCCTTGCTGATCGCCGCCGCAGTTCCTCTTGCTGCCCAGACGGCCGCGGATCATATCCGCCAGGGGGATGAGCATTATGCTCAATTCGATGATGCCAAGGCGTTGGAGGAGTACCTGGCCGCCGCCAAGCTCGAGCCGGAGAACTACGAAGCCCTGTGGAAGACGGCTCGGGCCTACTTCGACCTGGGCGATCTGATGGAGCCGAAGGAAAAAAGCGCCGTCGAAGAGCAGCGGAAGCTCTTTACGGAATCCTACAAGTATGCCCGGCAGGCGGTCAGGGTGAATCCTGAAGACACCTGGGGGCATTTCTTCTACTCGGCCGCGCAGGGCAAGTTCGTGCTGACCCAGGGGAAAAAAGAACAGATCAATGCTTCCAAGAACATCAAGGCCGAGATCGAGAAAGCCATCGAGCTGGACCCGGAAAACGACCTCGCCTATCATGCCCTCGGATTGTGGCACCGCACCATGGCCGAGATCGGCGGCGCCAAACGGCTCTTGGGCGGGCTGATCTACGGGAGCATTCCCAAGGGATCAGTGGAAGAAGCCGAGAGATATTTCAAGCAGGCCGTCGAGCTGAATCCCGAGTATACCAACCATCACCTCGAGCTCGGCCGGACGTACCTGGCCATGAATAATTACGACCTGGCGAAACAGGAATTCCAAAAGACCCTCGAACTGCCCGAATCGACCTCCAAGTGCTCTCTGCACAAAAAGGAAGCGCAGACGGAACTCGACGCCTTGAAGAAGAAAGGCAAGTAGGCCCGTCCGCCCGCCTGCGCGTCCCTGAGGGGCTCCATGAGCCTCACTCAGAAAAGACCTGCGCTTCGAAGACCTCGATCCGGGCGTCCTTCTTCCATTCGTCTTCTTCCAGTCCGGCCTTGAGACATCCGTGCCGGAGATAGGTCTTCAGATCCCAGCCGTATTCGCCCGGAACCTGGGGGAGAAGAAGACCCCTGGAGAGGCCCTTGGAAATTATGATTCCGTGCCGGCCGACCTCGATCTCCTTTACTTCCTTGACCGGCGTGGGAAGAGTCAGGACCGAGATCTCGATTTTCGTCCGCGGCAATTCCTCGATCCTGAGGGGCGGGAAGCGGTAATCCTGGGTCGCTGCCGCGACGGCCATTTCGGCGACCGTTTCGATCAGCGGTTTCCGAGGAAGGGGATAGCCGATACAGCCGCGGAGTTCGTCATCGACCTTCAGGGTGACGAAGGCGCCTCTCTCGGCCGAGAGCTTCTTGGAGCCCGCCTCGGGACGGAGCCGCGTTCCCGTTTTTAGGAATTTCTCTATAGACCTCCGGGCTAGGGCGAGAAGAAACCGTTCTTCCCCGGGATCAAGATGGTCGTTTGCTTCTCTCATCCTCCCCCCTTGGCGGTGGCGCGAGGGCCACCGGAACGAGATGAAAAGCGCCGTCATAATCGACGACGGCGGGCCTCAGCGTCAGGCCCTTCTTGGGATGAGGGCTGTATTCGAGATAGATCTTGTTGACGGCGTAAGGCGGGATCTTGCGGACGATATTTTCTTTCCCGCCGCTGGAGAAGCAGAAGCCGATGATTTTATCATCAAAGATACGGTTCAAAGCGTGGTATTTTTCGATGCTCAAGAAGGGCCGCAGGGGGCAGGGATAGACGCTTTCCACAAAAAACCGCTGACCGCGGCGGTGGCCGAGCAGAAGTCCCCCCGTTCCGCCGCGCGATATCTCGAGGGCCTGGGCGCGAAGAAACCGCCGGGCTCCTTCGCTCAGATAAACATCCATCCCGCTCATTATACCAAAAAAGCAACTCCTCGGGCGAAAACACCAATCTGTAATTCCACCGTTACCGCTAACCTTAAAAAGAACAGAGGCGTGTCCCCGGATTGTTGAGGAGGTCATCCGGAGGCGAGCGGGCACGGATCCGCGGAGCGGAGAGCGAGCCGAGGAAATAAGCGAACTCGACTCGCCGGGGCAAGTTCGCGGGCCGACGAAATAATCCGGGGGCATGCCTCAGTTCTTTTTCGCCCACACCATGAGGCTGTAGCCCTTCTGGAAAAAGAGAAGGGCGTCCAGGCGGGAGAGCGTCCAGACGAACGGATAAAGAAGCGAATAGAGGGCGAAGGATTTCTCCTGGGCGCGGAACTCCTCCTTGGAGGCGGGCCGGATGTGGCCGTCGCGCCGTCGGGCGTCCGGATGCGGCGCCAGGAACTTAATATAAGCGACGTTCAGGAGAAGCTCGAAGAATTCCGAGAAAAACCGGCTGTAGGTGACCGACTTCTCCACGCGGAAGCCCGCCCGGCCGAGTTTGGCTTTGAGATCGGCGGACGAATATCCCTCCCGCTTGTGGCCGAAGTCTTCAAGCCGGAGCCCGGCCGCGGAGCGGAGCTTGTGCAGAAGGAAGAAGGGGCCTGTATGAGGGGTGACGGCAATGAACCGGCCGCCCGGCTTGAGCGCGCGGAAAATCTCAGCGAGGACCCGGTCATCCTCGTCGACGTGTTCCAGGTAATCGAGACAGAGAATGAGGTCGAATGAGGTGTCGCCGAAGGGAAGAGACTCTCCCCGGAGTTGGACGAGATCGCCTCCGAGGAGATCCCCGGCCGTCTTCAGGTTGGCCAGGTCCTCGTCGGCGTGAACCCAGAAGCCGCCGCGTTGCCGGGCGAAATAGCCGAGGATTCCCTGCGCGCACCCCAGGTCCAGCGCTTTCCGGTCATGACGGACGGGCACGGTCAGCCTCAGGAGCCGGAGCTTCTCTCTTTTCTTGATGGATTTCTTGACCAGCCGGAGCTGCCAGGGCGCGTTGCTCATTGACGGGATTATATGGGGCCAGCGCCGAAAAGACAAGAAACGGCCCGGGATATATGCCTCGAAGTCACGCTCAGATTTCCCCAGGCGAGGGGCAGTGGCATGAGAAACCCGTATGA
>JAFGRZ010000029.1 GCA_016934895.1 Candidatus Aminicenantota bacterium | reverse complement strand
GGAGTCAGGCTGTCTTCCGGGCGGCTTCTCATCCGTCTTTTTAGGCTTTCTCGGCCGCTTTTTTTGGGGCGGCTTGACGACCGTCGTCCCGGCGATCTTGTCGTGCATGGCCAGGCCTTCTCTGTTCCAGAGGACCTGCCAGAAGCCCAGCGATGCGAACAGCCCCGAACAGACATAGCCGTGGGCGCGCTCGAACGACTGGTACCAACCAAGCCTCGGCTTCCCCTCGAGGTCCACGACCTTCAGCCGAAACAGCCTCTTCCCCGGCGTGCGCCCTCCGAACCGGAAAAAGAGCACGAAATAGAGCAGGCTGATGAAATACTCCTTGATGACGTTGAACACCTCATCGACAAAGATAAATCTGTGTTTGTATCCGGCCGCGACCAGTTCCTTTTCGAAGGCGTGGTAGATCTCTTCCGCGGACATCCTGCCGGCCCTCTCGTATTCTGCCCCGGAGATGCTCTCTTTCAATATTTTGAGGAAGGATTCTTTGAGCGCCCTCTCTTCTCTCTTGTCCTCTCTCATCCGGATCGAAAAACCCGAGCCTTCTTTCAGGGCCTGGGACGCTTGGGAGATGATCCCGCGTTCTCTGGAGGCGGCCGCCCGGATTTCGAATATGGCCAGGTACACCAGCAGGGACAGCAGGCCGATAATCACCGCGTCAATTGAAAAGGCCAGCCCCCGGCGGATAAAGCCGGCCTGATCGGGACGGACTTTGTGCTGCGGAAACAGCCGGGACATCAGGATCGCCTCCGTTCTTCGATTTTCGGGAATTGGAAAGACATGAGGGCTTTCGGCCTCCACTTCCCCTATATCTTACGCATATCGGGGATCGCGGGCAAGCCGGATCCCGGCTGACCGTCTAATCCGTTCCTGGTTTCCGGTCATGTCCCCATTTCGCTCTTGTCGTTCGCCAAAAAGTGTTGGACGGTCAGGGATCCCCGCCGTGTCTCTTCCAAAAGCGACGAGACATATGATAATAATAAGACCCATCGGCGACTTGCGCGAGGTGGGATCAGCGGATCCTGTGTGACAGCCCGGGCCATCATCTCCAAAACGAAGGCCCGGCTGGAAAATACAGGAGCTTCAACCTCAGCGGCAGACGAGGAGGGCGAGAATGAAAATAAAATCGGCCGTGTTCATAATCATCTCCATGGTCCTGGCCACTTTGTGTCCGGCCATCTGGTGCCAGGAGAAGACCGACCCGTCATTGTTGACACTCGATCGGATTTTCGTCTCGCGGGAGTTTGCGCCGGAACGCTACGGACCGGCGCGCTGGATGAAGGACGGGAAATCCTATGCTACGGTGGAGAATTCGGCGGACATCGAGGGCGGCCGGGACATCATTCTTTACTCGGCCGAAACGGGAAAACGCGAAGTCCTCATCCCGGCGGCCCGGCTGATTCCTTCGGGGGAGAAGAAACCGCTTCCGATCGACAACTACGAATGGTCGGCCGACGGGAAGCGGATGCTTTTTTTCACCAACTCGCAGCGGGTCTGGCGGCAGAACACGCGCGGCGACTATTGGGTCCTGGATATGGCTTCCGGGTCATTGCAGAAACTCGGGGACGGCCTCGACCCGCAATCCCTGATGTTCGCCAAGTTCTCTCCGCAGGGAGACCGGGTCGCTTATGTGTCGAAGAACAACATCTATATCGAGGGCCTCAGTTCCGGAAAGATTGCTCCACTGACCTCTGACGGCAAGGAGACTCTGATCAACGGGACCTTCGACTGGGTCTACGAGGAGGAGTTCGGACTCCGGGACGGGTTCCGCTGGAGTCCGGACGGCGCCTTGATCGCCTTCTGGCAGCTCGACAGTGCCGCCGTCAAAGAGTTCCACCTGATCAACAATACCGCTGACCTTTACCCCCGGATCATCACGTTCAAGTACCCCAAGGTCGGAGAAACCAACTCGAGCTGTCGAGTGGGTGCCGTGGATTCCTCTGGAGGCGAAGTGAAATGGCTCCAGATCCGCGGCGACCCGAGCAACAATTACATCGCCCGGATGAACTGGGCGGCCAACTCCCGCGAGATCATGATCCAGCGTCTCAATCGGCTCCAGAACAGGAACGAAGTGATGATCGGAGATGCGGTGACCGGAGAGGTCCGGACGATCTTCACCGACAGCGACGAGTGCTGGGTCGAAGTCTGCGACAACATCCACTGGTTGGACAAGGGCCGGCGGTTCACCTGGCTGAGCGAGCGGGACGGCTGGAGCCATGTCTACCTCGTCTCCAGGGAGGGCGAAGTCAAGCTCGCCACTCCCGGCGATTACGACGTGCTCAGCGTCGAGGCGGTGGACGAAAAAGGCGGCCGGATCTACTTCATCGCCTCTCCTGATAATCCGACACAGCGGTATCTTTTCAGGACGCGGCTGGACGGCCGCGCAAAGCCGGAGCGGATCAGCCCGGTGGATCAGCCGGGGACACACTCTTATCAAATCTCGCCCACCGCCGAGTGGGCGTTCCACACCTATTCGGCGTTCGGCGTTCCGCCAGTTACGGAGCTTGTCCGACTGCCGAAACATACGGTCGTCCGGACGCTGGCCGGTAACGGCGAGCTC